>DUGV01000039.1 GCA_013331225.1 Methanolinea sp. | reverse complement strand
ACCGTGACAGGGAGGCGGGTGCGCCGCAGCAGCCGGGCAACGGGTCCGGGATCGATCCCTGACTGCAGCCCCTCCACGTCCACGTTGGTAAAGAGGAGTGATCCCACACTCATATTCTCAAATCGTTCTGCCCATACAAGATAGTCTCCCCCGGCTTTCTGCCACCCCTCTATGGTGATCTCCCCACCACGGGCGTCGACACCCGCCATGACGCGGGCACTGCCGAACTCATCGCTCAGCCGTTTCAGGACAGGCGGATCCCGGGTCGCCAGGGTCCCGAGGATGACCCGCTCGATGCCGGTCTCGAGCCACGAGGAGGCATCCGAGAAAGACCGTATTCCCCCGCCAAGCTGTATCTCGACGCCCGTCTCTCTGACGAGTTCCCTGATCTTTCCTGCATTTGCCGAGGATTTTCCAAATGCGCCGTCAAGGTTCACGACGTGCAGGCACCTGGCGCCGAGGTCGAGCCAGCGATGCGCACAGGAGAGCGGGTCACCGAAGACTGTGGCCGATTCCTTCCTTCCCTGCACCAGCTGGACACACTGGCCATTCAGAATATCGACGGCGGGAAATATGCGCATGTCAGGGGATCATCCGCTCGATGGGCATGACCAGGATATCCAGCGCTCCTGCCCGCTTCAGGAGGTGGATCAACTGGTAGACCCGCTCTTCGTCGACGACTGCATGGATAGCGACCATGTCCTGCCGCGAGGCCACCTCCATCACCGTCGGCCCGGAGAGCCCCGGGAGGACGGATGTGACCTCATCGACGCAGGCACGCTTCGCATTCATCATCAGATAGCACTGCCCTCTGGCCCGGACCACGCTCTCGAGAGCAAGGACAATCTCCTCGATCTTTCCTCCCTTCGAGGCAAGGGACTGGGGGTTTGCGATCAGCATGGTGGTCGTGGGAAGAACGGTATCAATTACCCGGAGGCGGTTCGAACGGAGCGTGTTCCCCGAGCTGGAGAGGTCGACGATCGCCTCGGCTATCCCAAGATACGGTGTGGCTTCGCATGCCCCGCCGACAGGCACCAGGGTGACTGAGATACCCTTCTCCTGGAAATATTCCTTTGAGATGACAGGAAACTCGGTCGCAACCCTCGTTCCCTCGAGATCCAACGGATTCGTATACCCGGCATCTTCACGGACGGCAAGCACCAGGGACGCGGACCCGATTTTCAGGTCAAGGAGCTCGGATACATCGGATTTCCGCTCGAGGACCATGTCGTGCCCGGTAATCCCGAGGTCAGCTGCCCCGTTGGCCACGTACTCGGGGATATCCACGGGCCTCGCAAAAAGGATCTCCACGTGGGGGTCGGGAGTGCGTGAAACGAGGCGGCGTTCCCCGACATCGAGGAGGTGGAGTCCGCTCTTCTCCATCAGCTCNNTGATCTTCTCGGTGATGCAGGTGATCTCGGCCAGCCCATTGTCGATGATGGCTTCGATATCCGGGCTGATGGTCTTCATATCCACACCCTCGCCTGGCAGGATCTGCACACTTGCAACGAGGGGTTGATCGATTGGCTTGCCGATCTGGGAGAGAAGCCTGATATAGATCTCTTCAATCCCGTCAACCTTTGCAACGCACTCCTGGGCAAGCTGCGTGGAGATGACGTTGTAAATCTTTCCGATATGGTTGATGGGGTTCTTTCCGCTGGTGGCCTCCATGCTCATGGGCCGGTTGGGGGTAATGAGCCCGTTGCACCGGTTTCCCCTCCCCACCGAGCCGTCGTCCCCCATTTCGGCCGATGTCCCCGTGACGGTCAAAAAGACGCTCCCGGTATCGATGTCGTCGGCAGTGTTGATAGCGGCGATGACTTTTCGTCCGGTGTGCTGGCGTGCGACATTGAGGATGTGCTCTCTGAGGAGATCCTTGTATTCGAGGTACTCGGGGAGGCCTGAACAATAGCGGTCAACCATTGCACACCCCAGTGTGAGCGTGATGGTGTCCCCGTCCCGAAGCCCCATGATCTTGATATCCTGCCCGACTGCAGGGTACCGGGGGCGGAACGTCCCGTCAATGTAATCTGACACTGCCTTGACGATCGTCTCGGTCTCGGAGAATGGCGCATGCCCTACACCAAAAGACGTGTCATTGGCGCGCGGCGGAGTGTTCTGGCAGGGCTTGAAGACATCCCTGAGGTCTGTTGAACCTGTCCCCAGGCGACAGTCGACGATGATATCCCGCTCCATGTTGAGGTTGGTGAGAGTCTCGCGGAGGTAAGTCCGGGCTGCCTCGACGGCGATTGCATCGGTGGGTATATTGATCCCATCGAACTGCTTGGTGGCCCTTCCGTCAATTAACATGTAGATGGGCCGGATGACTTTCCCTCCCCCGTATTTTGGCTGGGACTCTCCGGCCACAATCTCGCCCTGGTCGGTATTGTGATGCAGGATTGCACCGCACTCCTCCAGGTATGCCTTTGAGAGAGCCCGGCTGATGGACTCGGCAATCCCATCGGCAAGGCTGTCAGGGTGCCCTATGCATTTCCGCTCAACGAGTTCGATCTCCTGGCGTTCCAGCGGGATCTGGTGCAATGCTTCGATCTTTATATTCCGTCTCAATGAAATCCCTCGATCACCGGACGCGTAATCATTATTAAAACGACGGAAGGTAACATAATCATTCCTTTTGATGCCTGGGCTTTTCTCATGAACGGAGGAAGGCGCGAATATAGCTCCGGCTGGAAGAACAGTTGGCAGGTTGCCACAAGTCAGGTATTATCCTTTTTTTAATCCTTCAATGAATTACGCGTTTTCCGGCAACAAGCCTTAGAGTTGTCGGGAAGACGAAAAAGGAGGGGATCTATTTCTTTCGGAAAAGCCAGCCAAACAAACCTCTCTTCTCTTTCTCCTTTGACGCAAGGCTGGCAGGCTCATCTTCGGTCCTTTGGATTTGGATTGGCGGAGGCGATTGAAGGGGTGCACCGGCCTGGTGAAGGCGGGTCCCGCAATATGGGCAGAAATTTGCATTCGGAGGCAGTTTGTGACCACAGTGGAAGCAGAATTGTATCTGGGTTGTCGCGGCCCCGGGAGGTGTTGATGCCGCCCGTGGCGCTTCAGGTTGCCTGGGCTGAGGCGGGGGTGTTCGTGTTCGTCCCTCTACTTGGACAACAGCGGGACCCGCTGATGAGATGGGGCCTGGCTCAACAGTGGTCTTTTCAGGATATATGATCGTCTCAGAGAGTGCACGGGCCTCCGGGGATATGGCTGGAACGGGCTGGGGCGACGCGGGCCGGACCGCGGTGCCACCCGAAGGACGCTTTGCATGCCCATGCATGATAAGGTGCATCCACTCCTCTGCCTGCGGGAGCCTGTCGGCACCGTTATGGACAAATGTCATCTTCATTGTACGGAGATCGTCGTCCGAAGTCCGTATGGAGAGGACAAGGATCGGCTCCTGGACAGGGGAATGCTCAAGGTAGGTATCTGCCACGGACTCGATTGGTATCTCCTTTGCAGTTACACCAGGGGTCTTTTCATCCTGGTCGGTGAGAAAGAGCCTTGTGTTCGTCAGATAGGCATCGAACCTGAACTTCTTAATCTGGATATCAGGGGTGTAAATCAGGAGCTCTTCGCCGGGCCTTAAGTATCGCTCGGGGCCCTGGAGCTCCTCTTCTCCTGTCATGGGATCGTAGCCGGTACTTGGGTGATCGCTCATCGTTCCTCCGGTAGAGAATTATACATGTGGTACTACGTGATGGGTTAAATGGTTTTCAGGGTCCGGGAGCCGGGATCGGTGAGACATCAGAGTATCTCCTTTATCAGGCGCGGGACTTCGGATGGCCTCGATGCCACGGGGACTCCCATTCTCCTGAGCCGCTCAATCTTCGAGCGGGCGTCCCCCTCGCCTCCTTCTATGATGGCCCCGGCATGACCCATCCGCTTCTCAGGTGGGGCAGAGATTCCTGCGATATATGCCGCGATGGGCAGATCAGTCGCCTTCGCACCCTCTTCTTCAAGGGAACCCCCGACCTCCCCAAGGATCACCACCGCCTCTGTCTGGTCATCCTCCTCGAAGCGGCGGAGCACGTCGCGGAAAGTCTGGCCGATGACTGGGTCACCTCCGATGCCGACAATGGTGCTCTGCCCAAGCCCCGCCCGAGTCAGCTGGTCGACAATCTCGTAGGTGAGCGTGCCGCTCCTTGAGATGACCCCTACGTGTCCCCGCGAGGAGAGGTGGACAGGCATGATCCCCATCTTTATCTCCCCTGGAGAGAGGAGCCCTGGGCAGTTCGGGCCGATCACGTCGCAGCCGTGGATACGGGCAAACGAGATCGCCCGCATGGTGTCATGTACCGGGATGTGCTCGGTGATTGCCACGACAAGCGAGAGTCCGGCGCTTGCTGCCTCCATTATCGAATCGCCCGCGGCAAAGCCCGGGACAAAGAGGACGCTTGCACTCGCGTCGTGCTCTTTTAGTGCATCGTGTATACTGTTGTATACCGGGACGCCCGCGACCTCCTGCCCTGCTTTCCCTGGCGTCACGCCGGCGACCACGCCCTCTCCTCCTACCTGCCGGGCATACTCATTCATCAGCGCAATGTGGAAGGCACCCTGCTTTCCTGTCGCGCCGGTGACGATCACGCCGGTGTGTTTGTCTCCGTAGATCACTGGACCGCCTCCACTGCCGCTTTCACTGCCTGCTCCATGCTCTCCATCATGCGGTACCCGCTGCCATCGAGGATCTGTCGTCCCTCAGCCTCGTTTGTCCCGGCGAGCCTGACGATCACCGGCTGGCTGATCCCTGCACTGATGATTCCCCGCGCTACTTCGTCGCACCTCGTGATGCCCCCGAGGAGGTTGACGACGATTACGTTCACGGATGGGTCTGCGGCAACGAGCCTTACGGCATGCATTACCCGCTCCTGGTCGGCACCGCCGCCTACGTCGAGGAAGTTCGCTGCCTTCCCGTCATAGTACTCGATCAGGTCCAGGGTTGCCATAGTGAGGCCGGCGCCGTTGCCTATCACCCCGATATCGCCCTTGAGCTCAACGTACGAGAACCCGTGCATCTCGGCCTCGCGTTCCCGATCGGTCAGGTCACGGTTCAGTTTGATGCCCTGGCGGGAAAGTGCATTATCATCAACGATGAGTTTCGCATCGGCGGCAAAGATGCCCTCTGAGGTCGTGACCAGGGGGTTGATCTCCGCAAGAAGGGCATCCTTCTCGCTGAATACCCTGTAGAGCTGGTTTAACACCTTTCCGATCTCTTTTGGAGCAGCCCCGAGCAGGTCACGGATCATAAACGGCGGGATGTCGCGCATCAGGAGCGGAAGCGAAGCCCTTCGCACTGCCTCCGGCCTCTCCTTTGCGAGTGCCTCGATGTCCACCCCCCCCTCTTCAGTGAAGAGGATGAGGGCCTGCTTCGTGGAGCGGTCGATGGCGATGCTTGCGTAGTATTCCTTCTGGATATCAAGGTATTCCACTGCAAGAACCTCGCGAACAGGGACGCCCTTTATCTCTTTCCTGAAGAGATCCCCCGCGATGCGCTCCCCTGTGGTGGGATCGGCGACGACGATCCCGCCCGCTTTTCCGCGTCCCCCGACTTCCACCTGGGCCTTGAGCACGAATCGTTCACCCAGTTCTCCCATGCGGGATGCGAGTTCTCCCGGGGAGCGGATGAGAAAGCCTGCCGGGACAGGTATCCCGTACTCCCTGAATATGTTCCTTGCCTCGTGTTCCAACAGTTTCATTTCATCTTCCCCTTCTCCGCGAGTTCAAATCCAAGTTTCATTGCTTTCAGGTTGAGGGCCTCGGTCCCTTTCGGCACTGAATCGAGGATAGCCTTCTCGATGGCCTCCTCTCCTACCACGTGCGTTGTCTTCACCAGCGCCCCGAGCATGATGATATTGGCGACAATATCACGGCCCAGGGTCTGCTTTGCTTCCCTTGTTGCAGGGATCTCGATGAACCTGCACGCAGGCCTGGACTGGACGAGGGATGAGTCAAGGACCATCACCGCCTCCTTTGTCGCCCGTGCCCCGTACTTCTCGTAACCCTCCTGGGACATGATCACGAAGATGTCGGGATCGGTTACCTTGGGGTAGAGAATCGGTTGGTCATCGATGATCACCGCGCTCATGGAAGCGCCGCCGCGGGCTTCCGGACCGTAGACCTGGGTCTGGACCGCGTAATTCCTGTCGTACATCACCGCAGCCCTGCCGAGGATCACCGCAGAGAGGATGATGCCCTGGCCGCCGAATCCTGAGAAGCGCACCTCGTGCCTCATCACCTCACCCCCATTGCAGGCCTGTCCCTCCGGACGATGTCGCCGAGAATGATCGCATCTCCCGGAATTGCTTTCCCCTCTTCTCGGAGCCTTGCGGCTTTCTGCACCAGGATTCCATGAGCCTTGAAATACTCGACCTGGTCCATCACCTGCCGGAACTTGTTTCTCCTCCCATAGTTGGTCGGGCACTGGACCAGCGTCTCGATGAACGAGAAGCCGGGTATGCCAAGCCCTTCATGGATTGACCGGGTCAGCTCCTTGACGTGGTAGGAGGTCCAGCGCGAGACAAAATTCGCACCGGCTGCTGATGCGAGTTCGCAAAGGTCGAACGCCGGTTCCTGCGAGCCGTACGGCGTGGTGGTGGAGAGCGCTCCTCTCGGGGTGGTCGGGCTCCCCTGCCCCCCCGTCATCCCGTAAATCTGGTTGTTCATGCAGACCACGGTGAGGTCGATGTTCCTCCGGCAGGCGTGGATGAAGTGGTTGCCTCCGATGGCAGCGAGGTCCCCGTCCCCTGTAAAGACGACGACGTGCAGGTCAGGGTTTGCCATCTTTATCCCGGTGGCAAAAGCAAGCGCCCTCCCATGGGTGGTGTGGAGGGAATCTGTCATGATGTATCCCGGGGCACGGGAGGAGCAGCCAATCCCTGAGACAAATATGGTCTCCTCCTTCTTCCAGCCCATCCGGTCCACTGCGTTCAAAGTGCAGTTTATCACAGTCCCGTTCCCGCATCCCGCACAGTAAATATGTGGGAGCCGGTCTGCCCGGAGCCAGTCGTCATACGTCATCGCCACGCCTCCATGGCCTTCTCCAGTTCAGCGGGAGTGTGGAGGGCCCCCCCGAACCTTGGGAGAGGGACCACCGGGACACAGGTATGCCGCTCGATCTCCCTCGCCATCAGCCCGAGGTTCTGCTCGGGAACAAGGAAGACCTTCGCGTTCGGGAACTGTCCAAGCGCTTTCTCGGGGAACGGCCAGACTATGCGGAACCGGAGATGGCCAATCCTCTCCGCCTGGCGGTCATGGAGCACCTGGTCAACCGTCCGGGAGGGCGATCCGTAGGTGATGAAGACCACCTCTGCGTCAGGATTAGTGACCTTGTAATCGGCAATCTCGTGGCGGGCGGATTCGACCTTTGCAACAAGCCTTTTCACGAGGTCCTCGTGGAGGCTCGGGCTGGTGGCACAGGGATATCCCCGCTCATCGTGGGTGAGGCCTGTCACGTGGACATGGTGTCCCGTCCCGAACTGCGGAAACCCGGGTACCATGTCGTCATCCGCATGGAATGGGAGCACCCCTTTTGCGAGCGGTTTTCGTTCTACCCGCGGTACGCTGTCCGGGATCTCGATCCGCTCCCTCATGTGCCCGATGATCTCGTCGGCCATGAGGAATGTCGGGACCCTGAAACGGTCCGCGAGGTTGAAGGCTTTCACCGTCAGCTCGTACATCTCCTGGACGCTTCCTGGCGAGAGGGCGATGATGCTGTAATCCCCGTGGGACCCGAAACGGCACTGGAACATGTCCCCCTGCGCTGACATGGTGGGCTGCCCTGTAGACGGCCCGCCTCGCTGGATGTTGACGAGGACGCAGGGGGTCTCTGTCATCACCGCAAAGCCGATATTCTCCATCATGAGCGAGAATCCCGGGCCGCTCGTCGCGGTCATCGCCCTTGCACCGGTCCATGATGCCCCGATTACCGAGGCGATCCCGGCAATCTCGTCCTCCATCTGGATGAACACCCCGTCCGCGGCGCAGGGCAGGCGGGCGGCCATGCCCTCCATGATCTCCGAGGAGGGGGTGATGGGGTAGCCGGCAAAGAAGCTGCACCCGGCCAGGAGCGCGCCTTCCACCACGGCT
>DUGV01000186.1 GCA_013331225.1 Methanolinea sp. | reverse complement strand
CGTTGCTGATGAAGAGAGCGTCGGGGCGGCAGGCCATGACCTGGTCGGGCGCGCTGTTGTAGGGGAAGACATGGAGGTCCGCATCGCGGTGCCTCAGGCTGATAATCATGTTCTTTTTTATCCCAAGGTCGATGACCGCGATCCTCTTTCCTCTTCCGGCAATGTGGTACGGCTCTGTGCATGAGACGGCGGGAATTAGTTCTGCGTCCGATATCGGCTTTGCTCTCCTGGCCATGTCCACTGCGCGGCCTGCGTCTTCATCGCCGACCAGGAGCGCGGCCCGAAGCGTCCCCTGCACCCTTGTCTTGACGGTGAGCATCCGGGTGTCCACTCCCTGGATGCCCAGGAGGCCGTTCTCTTCGAAAAAGTCTGCGAATGCCGGCCTTACCTCGGGGACCGCGCAGATCTCGCGGGCTACGCACCCGAGAGCCCAGACTCTCGGGGCCTGGAAGTTCATCCTGTCCACACCGTAATTGCCGATGGTGGGAAAGGTGAACATCAATATCTGCCCGTGATAGCTGGGATCGGTGAGGGCTTCCATGTAACCACCCATCTGGGTGGAAAAAACAAGCTCGCCAGAGCATTCCCCCTCGGCACCGAACCCTTCGCCTGTCACGCAGGTGCCATCCTCTAGACCCAGAACCGCCTTCATGATTTCCATATATGGTGTGCGGGGAACGTTTTAATAAGTGTCGGGATTTCCAGAAATTTTCAAAATAAAACCCTACATGGTCATTATTGCATAGGTATTTTCACGCAAAAAAAGCTGGATTGGCAGCCGCCGATACAATTTTACAGCTCAATAAACAGGGAGAAGATATCATTCAAATCCAGGCGGCCGTTCAGGTTATAATCAAAAGGATTTTCTGCCATGTTCTCCCCGATCCATTCACGGTACGAGAAAAAAAGGAAAAGGTCATCCATCCTGATGACCCCGTCACCATTCAGGTCTTCATAGAATCCATCGTTATCCGGATCTTTGGGAAGGTTTGTCTGGCCCGGAAATACGTACATCGTTCCTTTTATTACCTGAATATAGTCAGGAACTTGGAGGCCTGAACAGCCGGAAACGGTACATACCGTCAGGTTCACGGTATAATTCCCAGTGTGCCTGTACAGGTGCGAGGGGTGCTGTTCATGGGAGAGATACCCGTCACCGAAATCCCACAACCAGGATTCGGCACCGGGGGATGTCAAGTCTGCGAAGGCAACCAGGAGGGGTGCATACCCGCACCGGGGTGTGGCATTCAATGCCACTACCGGCTCAGGCTCCTCAAAGGGGGTAGGTTCAGGGGTAGGAACCCGGCTCACGGTGAGATCCAGCGATTGGATAGCACCAGGGTGGAACACCGAAGTCTGGTCTGCTTTCAGTCCGTTCACGTAGAATTCAATTAAAAGAATGGCATCCCCCGTATATTCCTCTTCTGTCGGCTGGACTTTCAGTCGTTTGCCAAAAATGCAGGTACTTCCGTATTGCCCGGGAGCATGCGTCGTGATCCGGCCTCTCTCCTGCCCATTGAGGTATGCTGCCAGTGTCGATCCCGTCGGAGCAGGGATCCCCAAAATTGTCACCTCGCCATAGTATTCGCAGGGAACCGGGGTATCTGCATAAACGGGAACAATAAATACACTCCCCAGGCTGCATAGGAATAAAATCGCTAAAATGACTCGTTTTTCACGAAGCATGACGATACAGCCTCTTCCTATTCGTCTCCTCCCTATATAAGTATATATCCTGCTTCAACCCGTCTGGGTTCAGGAATAGGAGTGAATCAAATCGAAAATGAAGATTCAGGTTATTGGAAGAGCGGAAATCTCCCGAGAAAGAATAGGAGCATTCCAGATTCTCTTAAAAAATTTGAGAAATGCCATATTAATACGACATTCATAGCCCAATTTTGAAAATAAAAAGTTTAAAGAGTTGAAACGCACCAAATCTTGCCATATGGTGGTCCCGAGCAGGGTATTCTTTACAAAGGGGGTGGGTGTTCACAAAGACAGGCTCGCCTCCTTTGAGCTGGCGCTTCGGAAGGCGGGAATCGAGAAGTTCAACCTGGTCTATGTATCGAGCATATTTCCCCCGAATTGTAAGATGGTCTCTGTGGAGGAGGGCACGAAGATGCTTGAGCCTGGGGAGATCACTTACTGCGTGATGGCCAAGAACGATACAAACGAGCCGAACAGGCTGATATCGGCAGCAATCGGGCTTGCGCTCCCGAAAGAGGCCAGGGAATACGGGTATCTCTCTGAACACCATGCCTACGGTGAGACGGCAGAAAAGACAGGAGAGTACGCAGAAGACCTTGCCGCGACCATGCTTGCGACCACCCTCGGCATCGAATTNNGAATTCGATATCAACCAGGCATGGCAGGAGCGGGAGCAGATCTACAAGGCCAGCGGCAAGATCATCAGGACCACCCAGGTGTGCCAGTCTGCCCAGGGTGACAAGAACGGGATGTGGACCACGGTCATTGCAGCCGCAGTCTTTGTGACCAACCGCACCTAAATTATTTTTCGCGTCCCATCAGCCGTTTTCACGCTGATTTTTCCGTTTTCTGCGGGATTGTACACGATTGTCCTCCCAACGGTCCCGCCGACCTCTTCTGCAACGATGGAAAGGCTCAGCTTCTTGAGATGCACCCTGACCGCCTCCACGTTCCTCTCGCCGATATTCAGGTTACCGGAGAAGGCCTGGAACATGGATGCACCGCCGCATATCTTCGCTGCCAGCGAGGGCGTCCTGCACCCGAGTTTGTTCAACTCCTTTACCAGGTGAATGACTGCGGTATCTGCATATTTTGCGGGTCGCTCCGCCCGTCCCTGCGAATCAGGCAGCATGATATGGGCGAGGGCGCCGATGGGCTTCTCCCTGTCGAATATGACGAGCCCGATGCAGGACCCAAGCCCAATCGAAGACATCGGGTTTTTCCCTGCGTGGAACTCTCCAATCCCCACAATCACTGGTTGTTCGTCAGGGCCAGGCATCGTTTTTCCTGTTCTTTATTTCATCAGGTTCTCGAGCATTGAGAGGATTTCGTCGAGCATGGGCTTGTTCGGGAGCAAAAAGAGGTTGCTTGAGATCTTGTGCTGGTCGCTGCGGAGCTCGGTTCGGAAGATGACGACCTGGTCGATCTCAGAAAATTCCTGCATGGCAAGGATTGTCTGGAACGCCGCATGCGGCATGTCGATGATCATGGACGGCGGTGAAGGCAGCATAATGATCGAGAGGAGGGTTGCGGTCGCATCAAGGAACGCCGATACCATGATGTTCCCGATCTCGAGGAGCGCGCTCTCGTCCATCTCGGTGAGATCGCGCTCGAGATCGGTCATGCCGAGCATGGCGTTGGTGAGCCGTATCACCGAGTTCTTTGGAATATGCAAAAGGAGGTATCCTCCCCCCGAGACCTCTCCCGTGATCTGGAAGATCACAAGCGCCGAGAGTTCATCCCCCACGTGTTCATGAATCTTTGCGATATCGACCACGCTGATCTCGGGAACTTCCATCTCGATATTCGACATCAGCATGGTGGAAAGTGTGGTCGCCGCGTGTGCTGCGCCGATGTTTCCGAGTTCCCGTAATGCGTCACGTTGGTGGCTGTTGAGCATACCTTCAACTCTCCTTGATTAATGCATTCACATCAAGCACCGGCACAACCTCGCCGTCACCCGGGATGGTAACCCCGGATACCCCGCGGCAGGTTCCCACCACCGTGGAGAGTGGCTTGATCACTACCTCCTGCTGGCCCTCGATGAGGTCGACGGCAATGCTCCGCTTCCGGTTCTGGTACTGGAGCACTACCAGGATGTCGGTCCGTTCCGAATGGCCGAACATGTCGTCAAGGCGGTCCAGGGGGAGTACCTCGTCCCTGAGAAGGATAGTTTCGTGTCCCCCGATCGAATGGATGCACTCTCTCTCGAGGCTCGCAACCTCCACCACGTTGTGGACGGGTATCGCGCACCTCCGGCCATTTATCCGGACCATCATCACCGTGACGATGGCCATGGTGGGGGGGAGGAGGAGCTCGAACCTCGAGCCTGCACCCTCTGTTGACTCTACCTTGATCGTTCCCTTCAGGGACTCAATCGTGGTGCGCACCACGTCGAGGCCGACCCCTCTTCCGCTGATGTCGGTGATCGCGTCAGCGGTGGAGAACCCCGGTCGGAACAAGAAGTCGATGATCTCTTCCCGGGAGAGGTTTTCGGCCTCCGCCTCAAAGACAAGCCCCCTCTCGATGGCTTTTCTCTTCACTCTTTCTGCACTGATCCCCTTCCCGTCGTCCTGGATAGTGATGATGACGTTGTCGCGGTCTCTCCGGGCCGAAAGGAGGAGCGTCCCCTTCCTTGGCTTTCCAGCCGTTTCACGGACATCGGGCCTCTCGATCCCGTGATCGATGGCATTCCTGATCAGGTGGAGCAGTGGATCGTTGAGGCCGTCCATGACGCTCCGGTCAAGCTCGGTGTCCCCACCCTCGATGATGAACTCGACTTCCTTTCCTTCCCGATTGGCGATGTCCCTGACGGTCCTTGGGAACCTATTGAAGATGTGGTTGAGAGGGATCATCCTGATGTTCATCATCAGGTTCTGGAGATCGGAGACCGACCGGCCGATCATGTTGAGGGTCTCGTCGAGGTCCTTCATCTGGTGTTCCCTCGCGATCTCGGTGATGCGTCCGCGGTTGATCACAAGGTCCTCGACGAGGTTCATCATTACGTCGAGGCGGCTGATGTCGACTCGGATGTTCTTGACTTCCCGCCCCTTTTCGACCTTTTCGGTCCTCTGCGGGGATCTTCTCTCTTCCTCCTTCTCTCCTGGGGATTCGGCGGACTTCATGATAACTGCAGGAGAGGGAGCAGGGCTTTTCAGGTCTTCAACGACCGCCTCTTTCACATCCGAAGAGGAGGTGACAGTCTTTATGGCCTCGATCCCTGCGTCGCTTGCGATCTCGACCGTGAAACGGCCGTTAAATTCCCCGTCTTCCACGATGGCCCGGTCGGGGACCACCCTCTCCAGTCTCCCGAGTTCCTCGAGGTTCTGGAGGATGATCATGGCACGAAGGTTCCGGTTGTCGCACTGGTCGCTCAAACAGAGTGTGATGCAGTAATTATTCAGTCCCTGGGCATTGCCCCCAGGGGCAGAAATCAATTCCCCGCTCTGTGTGCCTTCTGCCGTATCGGAGGATTTGAGTGTATCATTTTTGGGAAGTGCATCACATTTGAGTCCGATCCACTTCTTTAAACCCTCGACAAGGTCATCAAGGTCATCCGNNCCTCGATATCATCGAGCATCGCCTCCATTGTATCGGATGCGGAGAGGAGGGTGTCCATCAGGGCGTGGGTGACTGCCATGTTCCCGTTCCGTATCTCCTGGAAGACATCTTCCATTGCATGGCAAAGCCGCTCCATCCCCTTGAAGTCCATGGACGCTGACATGCCCTTGAGAGAGTGGGCAGAACGGAATATCTCGGCGATTGCCTCACTTGAGGCCTCGCCTTCCAGCACAAGGAGGTTCTTCACGATATTCTCGTGGTTCTCCCGTGATTCAGCGATGTATAAGGACCTGTATGCATCAAGTTCAGACATGCTTCAGTTCGCCATCCCCGCTACCAGGCGTGTGATCTCTTCCCCGATTTTTTCCAGGGGCAGCACCTGCTCCACGCAGTTCTTCGAGAGCGCGGAACGTGCCATCCCATACACAAGACAGTCCTCCTCGCGGCACACGATAGTCCGGCCGCCATGCTCACGCACCACTGCCATCCCTTCACCCCCATCGTTCCCCATTCCTGAAAGGATCACCGAGACGACTCTCTCGCCAAACACGCTGGATGCCGAGACGAACGTCTTGTCAACGGCAGGACGAACGCTGTGAAGGGGAGGGGAATGCGAGTGGACGATCCTTCCCCCTTTCTCACCCGTATCTGTCAGGAGCGCCGATATGACGGAATGGTGCCCTGCCCTCGAGATGTAGATACTCGCCTGGTTGAGCACATCTCCATTCTCAGTTTCCTTGACAGGCATCGGAGAGATGCGGTTCAGGCGGGTTGCAAGGGAGGCGGTGAACCCTCCCTCGGGCATGTGCTGGGTGATCACCATTGCTGCAGGGATACTGGCCTTGAACGAAGATATGAGGATATCGAGCATGGGCGGGCCTCCTGCCGACGCACCCACCACCACGACCCTGTCTGCGAGATGCGCCTTTCTCCTCTCGGGGCGGACGATATACGCGATATTGACCAGATTGTGTATCTTTTCGAGGAGTTCGCGCTCGATGCCCTTGATCGCATGCATGTCCTTTGGTTTCGGCATGAAGTCGTCCGCACCCAGCAGCATTGCTTTCCTGGTCATCTCTGCGCCTTCGGATGTGAGGGATGAGAGCATCATCACCCGCGGAAAATCCCTAAATTGCGACCTGCTCTTCAATACTTCGAGCCCGTTCATCCTGGGCATCTCGATGTCAAGGGTGACGACGTCAGGCTTCAGCTCGGAGATCTTCTTGAGTGCGTCCACCCCATCTACCGCCGTTGCCACTACCTCGATATCGGGATCTTTCTCAAGCATGTCCCTGATCATGGTGCGCATGAAGAGGGAGTCGTCCACCACGAGAACCCTGATCATCTTCTCATGAACCAAGCACGTTCTTGATCTCCTCCAGCACTTTTGGGGCCTGGAATGGTTTCACGATGTAGCCCTTCGCGCCAGTCTTGATCGCAAGTTTTACCATCTGCTCCTGGCCTACCGCCGTGCACATGACCACTTTCGCGTTCGGGTCGATGGTCTTGATCCCTTTCAGGGCCTCGATCCCGTTCACCTTCGGCATTACNNCCCGCCTCTCCTACGATGTCATGGCCGCCGGAAAAGAGGATATTCTTGAGAAGGGTACGCATGAAGAGGGTGTCGTCCACTATGAGAATTCTCCCCATATCTATCACTATACAGGTAAATGCAAAGAATTTAAATAGTTAATCGTGGAGGCCCTATCAGACTGGTGGCATATCCAAAAAAATCCGCCCGCTTCTTGGCATTCCTGGTTCACTTCACCCCGAAATGCAAATATCGGCAGTTCCTAGGTTGGGGGTTTTACGGCATCTGTGATGAAACGGACCCCCTTCGGGGTCAGCTGGACCTCTTTTCTTACAAATACTACCTCTATTAAACCGATCTTCAAAAGTTTCTCGTAAATATTGTCGAGTTCCTTGTGGGAGATGTTCAGCATGTTCTCTATTGCGTGCGAGTCCATCCCGCTGTAGATGAGCATGCCCACCTGGGCAGAGAGGGGGTCGAGTTCCTCCCCGCTTGTCTCGAGGTCCTTTGTGGCATCCTGAAGGAAATTGAGCAGGATCTGCAGGGTGGAGAGTGGGCAGAGCACGTAACTTGTCACTACATCGGAATTTTCGAGGTGGTCTATCTTTACCACATCCACCTGCTTGCCCTGCACCTCCCGCTTGGTCAGCTCGATCCCGGTAACCTCGTTGAGCGGAACCGACACCTGCTTGTTCTGGCTCACGAACCAGATGCTGGTCTTGAGGACTGCGATGGCTCCCTTCTCCCAGGTGGCGTTCGTCACCATCACGCCACCCCTGACCGCAGGAGACATGAAATATGCAGTCAGGCGGTAGGCGCTGCAGGACATGATGATGAGCCGCTTCATTGCCTGGAGGACCTTATCGACACTCGCGATCCGGAAAACCTCCGGGGGCTCTCCCTTGACGGTGATGATCAACAGGTTCTTTTTCTGCTCCAGGTCCACGACAGACTTGAATGGGATGGCCTTCTGGAGGGGCTCAGCGATGGACATCCTGTCCTGCTGGAGGTCGATCTTGCTGACCACCCATTTGCCATCCTTCTCGATCTTTACGGGGACCACTGCCATGCTTCCTTTCACCTGTCTGAAAAAGTTATTCTGGTTTTGGGCGCCTTGGTTTCAGGAGACCCTCGAGCTCGCTCTGGAGATCAGATGCATCAACCCTGATATCTTTCATATCCCTGATAAGGCTTGCATATTCACTCTTCTTCGTGGATTTTGCATCCGAACGGAGCGACGCCATGAGGTCGTCGTCCTGGCCCCTCCCCTTGGAGAACGAGAGCATGTCCTGTTCCGGTGAGAATGCGGGGGCAGCGGGTTTTGGAGGTTCGGATCTCCCCGGAGGCGATGCGAGCGTTGTTGCTGCCGTTTTTCCCGCGGGAGCGGCTGCTGCCGAGGGTGCAGGGCCCTCTCCCTCTTCTCCAAGGTCCATCCCCTCCAGTTCAAGACCGTCAAGTCCCTCCATTGCATCCTCGGCAAGGCTCATCCCGGCATCCTGGTCAAGTCCAAGTTCGCCGCTATGTGCCTCGAGGATCTCCTTCACCTCGTCTGCATCGTTTGTCTCGTCCAGGGTGATGGGGTTATCGTCTCCGGAGAGGGTGATATCGAGGGAAGACATGTCTCCCTGCGCGGAAAGCTGCGACTGGTCCTCAACCCCTGCCTCGATTCCAAGCTCGCTGTCGTCGAGGATGGAGAAGTCTTCCGCTCCCTGGATACCATTGAGAAGGTCCGCGTTGAGGTCTTCTCCCACGAGTGCAGTGAACGGGTCGGAGGTCTTCTTCTTCTCTGCCGGCGCGGCATCGGGAATGATGTCATCGAGCGATGCCACTGCCGCTCCCTGGATGGACTGGTCAAGGAGGGAGTCGATCTTTTTCTCGTGCGTCTCCAGCTCCGCTTTTGACTTCTTTTTCCTACCCAGGTCTCGCCCGAGGACCGAGAACGCACCCTTGAGGGATGAGAAAAAATCGCCGACACCGCTCTTCGTGCCGGGTGCTTTTGCCTTCTTCTCTTTTGGGGGCTTCTTCTCCTTCGCCTTCTTTTTCGCCTGATCCTGCGGGGTTCCCACCTCTTTCTTCGCGCGATCTCTTTTGATTGAAGGCATATTCACCCCCCCGGCAAGGATCAGCACAAGTATTCCAAGGACCACCGCACCGATCAGGAGGTAGAAGACAGGGATGTCGAAGAGGATCATGAGTGAACCAAATACGATGATTACCGCGAAAAGAATGAGCTTGAGGGTTGAATCCTTCATTTCAGACTCCTTGGAAGGTGGGAATATTGAAGAACATAGCAACTATTACCGGCGCGGCTATATAAATGATGCCCGTGACGAGGAGGAGAAGGCTGCTGAAGAAATAATACATGTAACGGTCTCCCCCCATCACGATCTTCCCCGCAATCACATTCGCGATGGTGATGATGATGATCATGATCACTACAAAGAGGCCCACTTCCTGTTCAGGGAAGTTCACGAACATGGAGAGTCCGCTCCCCCCAAGCGATCCGCCCACGGTCCCGGGGTTGCTCAGTGCCGAGGAGGAGGACCCAAGCTCCGCGACCACGGAGGAGATGGCCTTTGACATCATCACCATGATATGATACAGGAAGAGGAAAATTCCCACCATCATCGCGTGCATGGGGACAAGAAGTATGACAAACCCCATTGCAATGGAGTTCCGCTTCTCCCGGAGGAGGACCTGTTCCAGCATGGAGGATCCGACGATCTGCCCGATGATATCGGGCTTTCCTCCGAGTTCCACCGCGTCCCTGAAGATATTGAGGTACTTGTAGATGAGGTTGCTTCCGGACTCCCCCACGAACCTGTCCCAGCTGAGTTTCTCGTCAAGGCCAAGGTTGATCTTTGAGTATACCCCGGCGATGAAAGGCTCGAGGTTCTCCATCGATTTCCGGTCGATCTCGGCGAGGGCGCTCCCTACGGTAATCCCCTTTCCTCCCATGACCGCTCCCAGGCTCCTGATGAACGTGGTGAACTCGGCATCGCGCAGGACAATGTTCCTGTCATCGAGGTACCCTATCACG
Source organism: Methanolinea sp. (assembly GCA_013331225.1). GTDB lineage: Archaea > Halobacteriota > Methanomicrobia > Methanomicrobiales > Methanospirillaceae > Methanolinea_A > Methanolinea_A sp11423u. The sequence continues at coordinate 1,528 of DUGV01000186.1, read as the reverse complement.
CCAAGGGGCATGAGGATGAATCCGAGGAAGAGCATCGAGAGCCCCGCGTTCTGGGAGATGAAATAGAGGAGTATTGCAGCGATCAACGCGACAGGGATCACTTTCATCTCCAATTTCCGCACGATGGCCTGCTCCTTTGAGCACCGCTGCAGGGCATGGGTCTTGTCATCGGATGGGACGGACTTGTACATGGTGACGAGGCCGAAGATCGCGATAGTGATCACGATGAAATAGGCGGACCTGAGCGTCTGCTGGACATCATCGGGCGCAAAGATCGCAATCGAGAGCATAATGATGATGCCGATGAGGTTGGCGGAGAAGAGCATGGCAATGTAGGCATCGCTCCATTTCTTCAGCATCTCCAGGCCCTGCTCATAGGCATTCCTAAAGACGCTCCGGATCGTCGCAAGTTCCCGGGCGAGGAAGTCCTCGTCGGGGACGCCGGACTCTATGGAATTTCCGTAGCGGTGGAGCATGCTCCGCAGCATGTCGTTCTTCGCTTTCTCGGCGATGATCGAGAGACCCTCGACGTAACTGTAATTCCAGCGCTTCACAAAGAATTCAACGCGCTGGATATACTTGCACGTGACATACTCCGTACGTCCCGCGGTATATGCGAAAATTTCAGGCCTGGTCGCCTGGGCGGTCGTGATGGAGGCCATGTAGGTGACCATGAAAAGGAGGTCCGGCCCCATCTGCTTGTTCTCGGTGAGGGTGGCCAGGTGACTCTTTACTGATGTGCCAAGGTCCTGAAACGGAAGCTTTCCCGCATTCGCCGATCTGACTGACTTTCCGAACCCTGCAAACGCCATCTACATCGCATCGACGTCGATCTTCAGGAGTCCCTGCTTCTTCACCTTTGTCATCATGAAATACAGGTCGTAGAATCCCGTATACCCTGCCTTGTGCAGCCGCTCGAGGATCCTCGCCCTCTTCTCGACCTCGTCGTAGATTGACGCTTTCTTATGTTCGGGTATGCCGAGCATCGTGGCGATCCTGTTTTCAAGGAGATAACTGCTCCCGCGGCCCGGAAATTCGTGCAAATCGGTCGCAGGGTTCCAGTGAAACATCTCTACGAACGAGAACCCCTGTGTCTCGGGATTATAGCCGACAAGTTCATTCACGCTCAGGATCCGCCGGACTGTCTCTCCGCTGGGACGCTTCACTGCGCTCTGGATGACCACGATGTTGAGGTTGTCGACGTAGGTCTTTGGGATGTTGATCGGGTCTCCGCAGAGACGCTGGATGAGTTTCTCGACAGATGCGGCGTGGAACGTGGAGAGGACCGGGTGACCTGTCTGCATTGCCCCGAATGCGACCGCCCCTTCGACTCCACGGATCTCGCCCACCAGGATCTGGTTCGGCCGCTGGCGGAGCGCGGCCTTGAGGAGGTCAAACATGGTGACATCAGAGCCTTCTCCTTCACCCTTCCCCTTCCCCTTCGAGACCTCGCGCGTCCAGTTCTTGTGCGGGATCTGGAGCTCAGGGGTATCCTCAATCGTCACGATCTTATTTTCAGGCGGGATGA
>DUGV01000023.1 GCA_013331225.1 Methanolinea sp. | reverse complement strand
GGATATCTTCAGCTGCAAGGAGTATGGCCCTGAAAAGACCGCAAAATTCTGCAAGGAGTTCTTCGGCGCAAAGTCGATGGACTTCACTGTGGCATTCAGGTACTAAAGAAGGGCGAATAGTTCCCGGAACAGTCCCCCTCTGAGAGGGGAGAACGATACAACCTTTTTTAGAATCATTACAGGATACTGCCCAGGCGCAATCGGGGAAATGCCGGCCGGCAACCATTTCCGTTCCGGCCAGCGCCCGCGGCGCCGAGGCATTCCTGCGGGTTTAGGTTCCACCTTTATCGCGGCATGCGAAAAAAAATCATAAAAAGCCAAAGATGCCATCGGCGATGATCTTCACTGCGATGGCTGCAACCAGCATGCCGAGGACCTTTGCCATGATGTCGATGACAGTGTCGCCCACGATGCGCTGGATGTGGGATGAGAATCTCAATATTATCCACGTTGCCGCAAGCGAAAGCGTAATCGCGATTGCCGGGACCAGGATCCCATACTCCTCCGAGAGGAGGATTACCGTGGTGATGGCACCAGGCCCGCAGAGGAGAGGGGTTCCTATCACCACCCCTGCAACCGATGGAGAGGGTCCTTTTGATCTCCCGATATCGATACCGAGCGCCATCTGCATACCCAGGATGAAGAGGAGGATTCCCCCGGCCACCTGGAAGCTTGGCATGCTGATGCCAAGGATATCGAAGATGAAGAAGTTGAAGAAGAGGAATATGTAGAGGAGAAAACCGGCCACTGCCACTGCGATAAGTGCCTGCTTGTTGATCTCGGCCGCAGGCTGTCCCTTGGTCATCGACGTAAATATTGGCACGCTGAGTATGGGATCAAGGATTACAAAGAGCGCCGAGAAGGCGTAAATGACAGATGCGAGCATATCCAGCATGATAACGTGGGATCAGTATTCTTTTTTGGGAATAATAAAGGCGTGGATGAAAAATACGCGGTATATGAGAAGGATCCCGAAAATTAAGGAGCAGAGATCAGAAGCTCTCCTGGTATGTTCCTGATCGATAGGGGGGTTGATGCCAGATTCTGGGGNNCAAAATGAAAAAACCAGGTGACATAGCCAGTGAGAGCAGTATCATATCCACGTATGAGCTTAAAAATTTTCATATTCCACCCGGGCTGGGAGAAGGAATAGCTGGGGAGCCAGTGTTTTTCAGAGAACCTTCGATGCCGTAAGATCCTGTAACCCGCTTGAGCCTGGCGACGCTTTTTACCGGCGGTCTACGAAACGTTTCGGCCGCCCTTTCACCCTTGAAAGTTCGAGACCCCCGGGGGGGGCAAAGTGAAAGAGTACCTGGAAATCCTGTGAAGTGGCCGGTGCAAGNNCGCGGAGGAACGAGGAGAGGAACCGCTCGCCTATCTCCTCCCTGGGCAGGTGCCCGGGGTCCTGTGCCTCCATGCTCACCCGGAGGATGACACCTCCATCATCGCAAGGGTAGACAAATGCCTCGTACTCCCCTGTTAAGTATTCCATGTTTTCGGGCGAAAAGACCCCGCGCTCGATATCCACCCGGTTCACCGGGGTCCCCAGGATCCAGAGGGTCTCTGCCTCCCGCTGGGGGGTGTAAATCTTCATGTGTGTCCTGCCGCAGGCACACTGCGCGCGCGTCATCACGACAGTCGTGTCCTCGGTGTCGTAATTGATGAGGAGGGTACCGCAACGGCCTCCCGGAGGGATGAGTGTCGTGAGTACTGCCCGACCGCATTCACCGTCGGGGACGAATCCTCCCATCGCAGGGTCGTACACGTCCAGGTGAACCAGGTCCTCCGGCACGTGAAGGCCGGAACGCTCGCTGCACTCGCCGCACATGGTCCCCTCGGTGCTGCCATAGGTGTTGTAGACCTCGCGCCCCCATACCTCCGCGACGTACGCCCGCGACTCGTCGGCAAAACTCTCCCCGCCGACGATCAGCCGCTCGAGCGAGCTTTCCCGCGGGTCAAGACCCTCGGCCTCCAGCTGCCGCGCGAGCCGTAAAAGCTTGAAGACGCTCCCCACGATCCCAGTAGGCCGGTAACTCTCAAGGATCCTCCGCGGGAATGTGCATTTCCCGGTGGGAATGATGGTCATCCCGATCCCCCGCGCAGCGAGTGTCATGGTATTGGCCCCGACGTTCATCCCGTAGGACGCGCAGATCACCACCCTGTCCCCCTTTCCAAATCCCTGCGATGCAAATATCCTCGCATACTTCGCGGCATAGCGTTCCCAGTCCTCCCATGTGAGGAAGAAGCTCTTGGGAGTGCCGGAGGTACCGCTGGTCTCGTGCACCGTGAAGATCTCCTCCCAGGGCACACTCCTGAAGAGGAATTCGTTCTTCTGCGGGGGCTGGTTTTCGCGGATGGTTCTCCCCGATATGATGGGGAGTGATTTCAGGTCATCGTGGGACTTCACGTCTTCAGGGCGGATCCCATGATCGCGGAACCATTTCCGGTAGAACGGTGAATGATCGTGTGCATACCTGACTGTGTATTTTATCCTCTCATCCACAAGGGCATCGAGTTCATCCCTGGGGAGGGTCTCCATATGGTGGTCAAAGAATGCACCGGGCGACATGATGTGAGTTCTCTGTATAAAGGATGAATAAATCTCGCTTCAGGGCTGTTCTGTTCCTGACGGGAATACCCGGAATAATCCGGGGTCCCCCGCATGCGACCTGGATACGAAAATTCACAAAGGGAACATGCAGATTCCAGGAAAAATAGTATTAAATCCTGCCAGGGCATCACATTGCAATATAAGGGAAGATGTGTGATCATGGCGGGAACGAAACGCTATAAATGCAAGGTCTGCGGCTACATTTACTCCCCCGTGCGGGGAGAACCTCACAACGGCATCCCTGCAGGGACAGATTTTGAAGACTTACCGGACAGCTACGTCTGCCCCATCTGCGGAATGGAGGGGAAGGGGAAGATCGGAAAGTGGGGATTCGAGGAGTGGGTTCCCACCAAGTGGATCTGCTCTGTCTGTGGGTATGTATATGACCAGAGGCGGGGTGAACCCCACCGCGGTATCAAGCCGGGAACTGCCTTCGAGGACCTCCCGGATGACTACACCTGCCCGGTGTGCAACCTTGACCCAAAGATTTCCAGGGAATACGGAAAGGTGTTCAAGCAGGGGTTCGACCCGCTGGACCTTCCGTGAAACATCTCTGAATCATTTTTTCCAAAAGCGCCAGTACTCCTTGAAAAACCGGTACCCTGGCATATGAGCATCACTTTTTTCGAATGAAAACTGCACCCGCGATTTTCATCTGTATTGCGTGTGCCTCGAAGAGAATCATGTAGTTTTTTTTAATGGTTCTTCGCTATCTGGTGTGGGTAGAATTGGTGAACCGGACACATTTTGTGGGGGCTGTCTGCCCCTACACCCCCATGTGCGATGCACGCTGCCGCCCCCGAACATACCGCGGGGCTTCCGCCCTCGACCCTTGGCGACCTGCGGTCACCTTCAGATTTAGGGCCACTCCTGAGTAATCTGGGAGGAGTTCTGTGAAAAAGCACGGCTGCGGTTGGAGTGACTGAATTGATATGCAGATAACAACCCCGATTCAGTCTCCCCACACAAAACAGCGAGGAGGCTTTTTAAATTGAAAATGGCTCCCATGGAAGCACATCCCGCAATAGGTAGTGGCCGGAACTGCAAGGGAGGGGCAATGACGGATATCATTCACAGCATTTCACAGGAATGAGGAGTTGTTCCGGGACTGGGGGGGCGCCGCGGCTCCCGGAGATGCCCTGTCTGGCAGGAACGGAGAAGGACTCCCCCTCTGTGTATCGCATCATATGATATATGGTTGAAAAAACCGGCTTGTGGATGGATACAAGAATACTGTCCGGTTGGCACGGGTGAACCCCGGGATATACAGATTAATACCCCCCGGGCCAACATTCTTACAGGACCAACTCATCCGGCTGTGTTTCAACATGTTTGAGCGAATCCTTGTCCCGACCGACTTCTCCTGGTATGCCCAGCGAACCGTCCGGTATGCAACCGAGATTCCGGGAGCGACTGGTGTTATACTCCTGCACATCGCCGAAGATGCAGGAGAGTGCATGACGTGGCCCTCACTCATGGAAGCGAGGAATGCACCGTGCACACCCGCCAATGCACTTGCCTATGCCGGAGATGCGCTCGAGAAGGCCGGGTTGTCCGTGACCTACGAAGTGGCGCCCCCAAAGGATGCAGGCACCCATGCCGCTATCCTCGCGTGTGCGGAGCGGCACAAGGCAGACCTCATTCTGATCGGTGGGAAAGGTAGGGGTTTTTTTAAGGACATGCTCCTGGGAAGTGTCTCCAGGAGGGTAATCGAGGAAGCAAAGACCCACGTCCTCGTCACCCATTTCCTGGAGCAGCCCGGTCACGGGAATGAGGCCCCGGATGTGCCTGTTGCCACGGGAAGACCGCTTTTCTCGCGGATCCTTGTCCCCGTGGACTTCTCAAGGCCAACTTACGAGACCATCGAATTCCTGAGCGACGTGGGCGGGTATGACGAGATCATCCTCATGCACGTCATCGCCTCGGTCGAGGACCGGCATGACCTGCAGAAGAAGCTCCAGCACTCCATGCAGGCGCTCTCATATCTGCAACGGGACCTTGCGCTCGGAGGCGGGAAGATCATCCCCCTCATCCGTTTCGGGGATACCGTCGGGGAGATCTGCAGGATGGCAGACGAGGAGCGCGCTACCC
>DUGV01000300.1 GCA_013331225.1 Methanolinea sp. | reverse complement strand
TGAGAAGGGGACTTCCCTTGTTGTCCGTGAGGGTAAGCAGTCCGTTTTCGGTCTGGTAGCCCGACACCAACTGCAGGAATGCCATGTATATCGCCTCCTGGCTCATGACACCTGACGGTGAAATGCAATACTTCTCCGTGGCCGCAATATCCCGGATGGATACTTCCCCCTCTTTTGCCGAGTACGTGCCCCGGTAGTGGTTGCAACCAGAAGAGCCGCTGATGTCACCTTTTCCGTCGAAAAATGCAGTGATCTCCGTGCCCTGAACGGGTTCGGCCGATCGTCCTGACGCCGTGTGGAATACGACCAGGTACCACATCACTCCCTCGAGCTCGGCCTCTCCTCCTGGGATCGATACAACGGGCGGCGCTGTCCCCGCGGGCGGGCTCCTGCCGGGAGATCCAGGGGTACTGCACCCACAGGTGCAGAGCATAAGGACAAGGATCCCTGAAAGGAGGCAGCCAAAGGTCTTATTCATGCATGAATACTCGGGGGCTGCTATCTTAATCTATCGGTCACGAAAGTTGTGGATCATGTACTGAAAGCCATTTTTTTACTTTCAAAATGGCTGTGCCATTTTCATGAATGCGTATGCGTGTATCTCGAAGATCATCATGTAGTTTTTTTTACCTTGAGGAAAAAACCGGGCAGGAATTCTTCCAGATACCCGTTCACTCTCCGTATGGTAATTCCGTCTTATTCCTACCTCCCGGGACGGCATCATCCCCCGGGGATTATTCCAGAATATTGATGCGTGGATCTCACCCAGTCGTAATGTGAAAAGCGTGACCAGGCTTGATGATTTTCTGGGTCCATTGCATCAGGGGATCTGGGAGATTACCGTGGGAAAGGATCTGGTCACCGAGCCTCTCGATTCCGGATGGGAGCGGTCACTCATCAATGTTCCCACCCCGGGGACTATTGCAAGCTTTCGGAAGGGCCAGTACCATGTGCACGAGACTTCCACTGAATGGAAAGTGCACCTGGACAGGTATGACCCGAAAGTCCATCCATTCCTGCACCTCGTGGACGATGCTCCGCTCCTCCTGATGGTTGCCGATACCTTTGTGACCCTGGTTGCCACTGCAAGGGGCACTCACGGCAATTACATGGACGCAGAACTAAAGGAGCAGAAGCGTACCTGGCAGGTGCTTTTCCTTTTGGGATTTGCACTGGCACTTGTCGGAATATGGATCTTTGCCGATCCGCTCACCACTTTCTCATGGATAATTCACGTCCTTCTCCCTGCCGGGATTATCGTGCTCGGGCTATTCGTCGCCCGGAAGGGGATAAGCTTCATGCGACGGGCCATTGTATCGCCCGGGAGCTTCTTTCTCGGGATATCCGTTGTGGTGCTCGGGATAGTGACCTTTGACCTCCCTCTGGATGCGTTTGTACAGCTGCTGCTGCTCGTTTTATCGTTCTGGGCGTTTGGAAGCGCCTACATGTCGTTCTCGCGGGTGGCCAGGGGAAGAAAAGCAGTGCCTGAAGGATTTTTCCGCCGCCTCGGGACAGGAGTGCTCTCCTCCCTCCTGGCGTTGGGCATACTGCTTGTACCTGATGCGATGCTCGAACTGCTCATGGATGTCTTTGGGATACTGGTCTTCATGCTGGGGATCGTCATCAGTACGAGCGGGTGGAGGTTGCGGGAGAAGATGCGGTCCTCCCGGGCAAACCCGGCCAATGAAGCGGGGCGATGAACGGCGGGAGTGCGGAGCCGGTCATTGCGTGGCCTCGATCTGTGCATCACTCTGCCGCATGCTGATGATCTGCCCTCGAATAGTCCCTGTCCTTGCGCGTTCCCATCAAAAAGGATAACACCGCTCCCGGAGATTTGTGAGTATGCACGCCAGGGTCAGGTCCGGGCTTCGTATCATGAAGGAGATCTCAAAGGCGCTGATCTTCTTTTTCCTCTTTGTGATCGCGGTGCCGTTGATAATTGGCGTGATACAGGAAGTACCGGCAGGAAACATCCTGAGTTTTCTTGCATCGACGTTCCTTCTCCAGGCTGCGGCGCCGCCGCTGGGGGGGCCGCTCGGCCTCTCTCAGATGGTCGTGCTTGCCGTCATGGCATCGTTTGCGATCGGCATGGTCCTTGCAATTCTTGAAATCTGCGAAAGCCTTGCGCTCACTTCGGAACGTGTCTCCGGGTGGATTGAGAAAGTGGGCAAGAAGATGGAGAGATACCCTGCGATCCAGAAGTACGGGGCAATTTCATGCACCCTGATCGCATGGATACCAGGGATCGGGCTCTATGGCACACCGATCATTGCATGGATACTTGGGTGGAACCGGTGGCTTGTCGTCGTTTTTACCACTGCAGGTTTTGTGATCGCTGCAGCGTTCGTGCTCTTTGTGGCCCAGCACATCCACAGCATCGAGGATGTATTCATACTCGGTGTTGCAGGAGCAGCCGGGGTCATCGCCCTGATCCTTGCCGGGAAGTATGCCAGGAAGAGAGCGTCATAGTCCCTCGCCCTCGCCCGGCGGAAAAAAAATGATGTCAGGACTCAGAAAACCTGGCACAGGCACAGTGACTGAGATATCCGGCGAGGACCATCAGTATGCCCATGAGGAGGAAGTAGATGGCGAGCAGGTACCCGAAGAGTATGATGCTGCCTATGAATGGATAGAAGATGATGAGCAGGGCGAATATCAGGGAGAGGATTCCTGAAATAAAGTAAAGGGCCCTTCTTTTCCCTTCTTCAAAGACAAGGCCGAAGAGCACCTGCATCATACCGAAAATGAAGATCGCGGCACCGATAATCTCGGTCATGATAGCGCCCGCGATGATGGGATAGACGATGATTCCCACTCCGATAAGCAGCCCTATCAACCCGCCAAAGAGCAGGAGTGTCGAGCGTGTCGCCCCTGAAGGCAAAAAAAGGGACGAGAGGAGCATGATGACTCCGAGGATGATCACAAGCACTCCTACCAGTGTCACGACGGCAATCGCGGTGAGGTCCGGAAAGAGTATCATCAGGACTCCAAAGAGTATCGAGAGGAGCCCGAGGATGACCAGGGCACTCCATCCCCTGTCACATGGAGTGACAAGGATTACAGTATCAGCCATAGTGAACTATGGCACAGGCCATGGCTATGAATGTATCGGGGATCCCTTCAGGGAGGAAAAAACCGTGGACCAAAATTAATTGGAGGCGACAATACCATTGCGGGAATAAAAAATCCCTCTGAAAAAAGATATGCGCGGGTTGCCCTCAACTCCCGGCACGCGTCACCTGGAACTCTTATCCCCCATGGTGTGCAGCGTGATCATCCCGTTGCACGAGTTGCAGACGTAAAATTCAGGTGTCCAGCAGGAAGAGCATGCCCATCTCCCGCACAGGATGCACTGCCTGAGTTCATGATAGGCGAACGGGCTGTTGCAGAGATCGCAGAGGAACCCCGAGAAGTGTGCCGGGTCCTTGTCGGGGGGCTCCCCCTGGCCTCTCATCCTTGGGACGTCTTTTTTCAGCCGTGAGACCAGGTCTTCCTTCTCGCTCTCGCGCCGTTTGTTACCTGATGACCTGCTTTTCCAGAGTTTCAAGCCGCTCCTCCAGGTTGGCCATCTGCTCCCCGAACTGTCTCTCAAATTCTGTGAGCGAAGCCATCCGTTTCTCGTCCCGGGAGAGGTCCGCAAGCTTCTCGTCCCGGAACTCCTGTGCCTGGGGCTTTCGCAGCAGAGACCATTCGTCGATCATCGAATCGAAGCGCCTGTCGAGATACTCATCGAGCCTGCTCTCCATCGGCCGGGTGATCTCGAGTTTTCCGGATGACCCCCTGAAGTAGTAGTAGATGATGAAGCCGATGAGGATAATCAGCAGGAATATAAGGAGAGCTTCGGTCACTGTCATCTCTTTGCCCCCTTCAGGTGTTCCAGGCGTTTCTCAAGCTCTGTCATCTTGGCAGTGGCGGTGGCTTCGAACCCGGCGCACATCCTCGCCTCGTCTTCGATTGCATGGAGCCTCGAGTAGAGGTCTCCGAGGTCGTTCCTCGTGGCAAGGTTCCAATCCTCGATGAGATCCTTCATGCGGCGGTCGATGTACCGCTCCATGTAGTCAAGTCCCATCATAATCCCTCCAGCTTCTTCAGCTCCTTTTCAAGTTTTGCCGCCCTGGCCTCGAGCGAGGTCCGGCCCTTCTCCAGGAAATCTATCTGCTGGTGCACGCGGGAGAGCCTCCGTTCGAGTTCTTTTAGGTGCACGCTGCCAAGAAGGCCCCACTCCTCGATGATCGCCGGCAGGTTCTGGTCGAAGTATGCNNTGTCCTTGATCGAATCAATGAATGAATGTTTTTCACCAATTGCTCCGGGTGTTTCATAGACCGTCATTTGTGATCACCCCAGTCTGTCCTCTTCCTTTTTAATCTTCTCAATCATGTGGTCGAGCTTGGTCAGCTTGACCTTGCTCTCGAGTCTCTGGATCCGCTTCTCTACCGCGCTCTGCTGGGCGAAGATATCGGTCTCGAGCATCGTGTTCTCCTCGTCAAGGCTCCGAAGTTCCTCCTGTTTTGCGGGAGAGACGCGAAAGAAAGGATGCCCTTTCTGCTCGAGGTCTGCCTTGATCAGCTGGAGTTTCTCCTTCTCAAGGTCCATCTTCGCAATCCTCGTCTTTGTATACATGATCCGGACTTCCCGGATGATGAAATAGACGATGATGAGGCCAAGGATGATGAGAAGGAGGGGGAAGGACTGGTTCACGGTCACCCATATATCTGCCATCGGTTGTCTCCCCTGCTTACAGGTCTTTGTCCTGTAGTTTCTTCTTCACAGTCTCGGTGCTCTTCTCGATTGATTCTTTTGCAACGCTCGCTCCCTCTTTTACCTTTTCAGCAGCCTGTGAGGCTCCTTCCTTGACTTTCTCTGCTGCCTGGGTTGCGCTCTCCTTCACCTTCCCGGCAGCCTCAGGGGCTCCTCCCCTGATCTTCTCTGCAGCCTGTGCTGCACCCCCCTTCACCTTTTCCGCCGTCGTTTCTGCCCCTGTTTTTACCCGGTCAGCCAGGGGCGGTCTCCTCGTCACAATCACGCTCGACCCTGGGGCTGCACCGATGGCGGCAATATCCTCGGGGCTGAGACGGATATGCCCTTCCTCAACCAGGGTGTCGGCAAAGACCGCAACAACCACAGGTTTTGCCTCTTCCCCGAGGGAGATCTCCACATCGTCCCCTTCTTTGATCCCAAGTTGTGAAAGGTATGATTTGTGCAACCTGGCACGTCCCCTGCTCGGAAAAGCACGTTCCTGAACCTTCAGTTTCACAGAATCCATATGAGAGAAACATGTGCTGACAATTTATATATTTTATTCTGAACGAACTGTGAAATTGATGAAAAGAAGTAACCAAATAAAAAATGAGTGGCAATTTTCGGTTTTTTGAATTTCTTCCTGCACTGCCTTCCACAGTGCGGCTCATCGGGGCATCGCGGCCAGTGCGTCGGCGATGTCGCGTTCAGCAGAAACTAATTATCTCCAGCCCACTGAGAGCATGACATGAGATCAGCGGTTTTTTTCCTGCTCGGCCTGCTCGTACTTGCGGGGAGCGTGAATGCGTACGTGCTCACGATATCGGCCCCATCAGAGATCAGGGCCGGGGCACCCCTCGAGGTCGTGGGAAACACCACTTTTCCGGTGGGAACCCAGTTTGACCTGGTGATCTATCGCCTGCAACCGACGACCCCGGCGGAGGTCACGAGAACGATCATCATCGTCGACGAGTCAAAATCATTCCAGGCCTCGTTTCCCACGACTGGCATGGAGGCGGGAGACTACAAGGTCGAGGCCAGGTTCCTGACGGATCCCGGGTCGAAACTCGGGTCGGACTCGGTCACAATGAGGGTATTCCGGATTACTGACAGGTCCGGGGAGATCGTGCTGACTGTCCCCACCGACCAGGTGCTGGGAGAAGCGCTCCGGGTGGAAGGGTATATCCCGAAGGCAGGCGTGACCACCATTACCCTGAAAGTCAGCGGCCCGCAGGGTGCCGTGCTCCCCCCACAGGATATCCGCACCACTACCCGGACAGGGAGGGACGAGGGGTATTTCATGAAAATGTTCCCCGTATCAGAGAGGGGCAATTATTACGTGGATTTCTATGATGTCAAGGGGTTCATGACGACCGTGAAGTTCATGGTCAATGCCCCACCGCCCGGGACAGAGGAGGTTGTCACTCCCGGGGCGACCGCGTCTCCCACGGAGAGCGCGATTCCCACCAGGACGCCATTCCCCGTTGCCGGGTGCTGTGCCGCGCTTATCGGAGCAGGGCTGATTGCACGGAGGGTCCGGAGGATATAACAGGGCAATCTCATTTTTTCATCCTGGTGCCAGTGATGCCCGTGACGCGGTCCCCCTGACGACGATTCACCAGAACTCCTCATGCTGACCTGTGGGCTGCCTCGCTTCCTGCCTACGGGCATGAATGTCCAACGGTGATTGCCCCCCCAAAAAATAATTATCAAAAGATGGGTCGGGTGGTATGTTGGTGAGGATGGGCAGAGATATCTCCTTCATCACCGCTGGAGATATTTCGGATTGTTTCCCTCATTTCAGCCTCCTCCACACCGCCACTTCGTAAATGATGAGGAGGATGATCACCAGGCATCCGCCAAGGAAGAATGCAAGGACTGGGTCGAGGGCCAGTCCCTGGACGGGGGCAACCGCAGAGGGAGCGGGCTCGGCCATGATCCCGACCGACCTCTCTCCCTGGAACTTTGCAACGTCTTCTCCGCCCATCCCTGGTGGAGCAGAAAGGATAGGCAGCATCGCGTAAGCCGCCACAGAGGCAAGGATAATAATGCCGAAGAGGGTTGCGTACTTGAGCAGGAGAGACCTGATGTTCTGGACCCTCGGCGCCACGATAAGGAGCTGGTCCTTTAACCCATAGACTTTTATCTCCCTCCCCTTCACGCTGTAACGTGTCTCGCGTATCTCGAGGAGGCCTGCATCGAGGAGGTTCTCGATGTGATACTTCACGGTTCCCATTGGCATGGCGAGCGTCGACGCAAGGTCGCCCGCAGTCTTTGGCCTCTCCTGGAGTGCATGCAGGATATCGTTCGCAGCCTGGCTTGCAATTGCCTTCCCTATCTTCTGGGCCCGCTCGTCTCCTGGCTGGAGCACGACCACCTCTCCCGCCGGAGCGCCGGCCCCCCTATCCCCTGCATCATCGTGAAGAGTGTCGGTCAACAACGCATCTCCCCTTCGCCTTTATCCCCTGAGCGCCTCGAGAATCCGTTCCCTGCCCACTTTGAGGGCAAGGTCGACCTGGTGCACTTCAGGACCTCCACCCTGTGCCATTGTCCTTGAACCTCCACCCTTGCCGCCAAGGAGCGAGCAGACCTGGCCGATGATCTCCCCTGCATTCACCTTCTCCGTGCCCGACATCAAAAGCACGGTGGCCGGCTCCGACCTGTTTGCCAGGAGCGCCACTCCTCCCTTTCCGGAGATCTCTCCCCCGATCGCAGCCAGTTCCTTGCCGGAGAGGTCGATCTGCCTCACAAGAAGCGGTGTGCTGTTCACTGTCTCGAGGGTGAGGTTTTTGATCTCGAGTTCGACGAGGTTCTGGCGGAGACGTTCGATCTCCTTCTTCTGGCCCTTCCACTCAGAGAAGAACCGGCTGACGGTTGCCGGCAGGTTCTCGTTCTGGACAGAAAGGACGTCTGCAGCCTGGGCTACCAGTGACTCAATGCGATGGACGTATTCCACGGCGGCCAGGCCTGCAGCAAACTCCAGGCGTTCGATCCCGTCCTGGATATGCTCCACCCGGATCACCTTGACAAAGCCGATATCGCCGGTGCTGCGGCAGTGAGTGCCAGCACACGCTTCGACATCCCCTGCGACCTGCACGATGCGAATCTCCCGCCCGGGTGGAACGCCACCCTGGTAAAGGGCAAACCCGTAGAGCTGCTCGGCACGGGTGCGGTCAAGGTGCTTGACGTCGACCACCTGGTCGGCCATGACCATGCGGTTGGCGGCGATCTCGATCTTCTTCAACTCATCAGGAGTGATGTGCTTGTAGTGCCGGATATCGAGCCTCGAGCTCTCCAGGCCCTTCTGCGCTCCTGCCTGGTGGATGTGCGCACCGAGGACCTCCTTTGAAGCATGGAGGAGCAAGTGGGTCGCGGTGTGGTGGCGCATCAGGGACCAGCGGCGCTCTTCGTCCACGATACCTTTCACGCGGTCGCCCCGCCGCAGGGTACCGCCTGTGACGTGATGGACGATCACATCGCCCACTTTTTTCACGTCGTCCACCCGCACCATGTTCTCTGCGGTCATCAGCATGCCGCAGTCCGGGGGTTGTCCCCCCCCTTCGGGGTAGAAGAGCGTCTGGTCCATGACCACGTACCCGTCAAAGAAGTCTATGACCATGGCATCGAATTCCATGTCGCAGGGCTGCTCGTAGAAGAGCTTCCTTGTTGCAGGGAGGGCAGAGATACGATCGCGGTAACGGGCGAACGGATCCTCCTCTGCAACAGGCCCTGATTCGGAGTGCATGTCCGCAATCAGCGAGTAAAAGTTGTCCGGAAGGTCAACCACGGCACCCTCGGCCAGCGCGACTTCCCTCACTATCTCGGGCGGGATTCCGTGCGAATCGTAGAGGGTGATCACCTCTTTTAAGGGAACTCTCTCCCGCTTGTTCTTGTAACTGCGGGCGATCCGCTGCACGATCTTCGTGCCCCGCTCCATCGTGGCATTGCTCTTCTCAACTTCACGCTCCACTATCTCACGCACGATGAGCGTGTCCTGCTCAAACGAGGAGGTTCCGACGATTCGCATCTGCTGCTCGATGAGGTCCGCCAGGGGCTCTT
>DUGV01000030.1 GCA_013331225.1 Methanolinea sp. | reverse complement strand
TACCCGTTGCATTCAGAGTGGCACGGAGTACTGGTACCACATCCTCCTCTATAGACTGGATTCTTGTACGTAAATCTACCTCGATCGAGCCCACAGTTTCAGCATGGGAGGACCATGAGGAATGTGACCGGCCACCATCTGCTGAATTTTCAGCCGATAAAAATGAAGGACATCCACCCCTCACCGTCCATTTTGCTGACCTGTCTTCGGGCCTCCCCACGTCGTGGCAGTGGAACTTTGGTGATGGCTCACCGAACACGACTACTCAGAACCCCGTACATACCTATCAGAATGCAGGAGTTTACTCCGTTTCTCTCACGGTAGAGAATGCNNCGGAAACTGGTGACCATTGCCGGGTCACCTGACGGGAACCTGACCGATTACCAGATGCGGTTTGTGATTCACCGGACGGCTGGGACTGATGCCGGGGAGAACGTCTACCTGGGAAGCAGTGTTAATGCCAACTTCTCGGATATCCGGTTCACCACAATCGACAATTCCCCGATACCATACTGGATTGAATCATCGACTACCAATTCGGCCGTTGTCTGGGTGAACGTCCCCTCCATTCCCACGACCGGGACGCAGTTGTACCTCTACTACGGCAATCCGGGTGCTGCACCGGTCAGCGACGGTGATACTACCTTCCCGTTCTTTGACGACTTCACGGGAACATCGCTCAACACAGAAAAATGGGACGCATCCCTCGCATCGGTCTCTGACGGCATCTGTACGGTTTCAACCTCTTCGGGCACGACCGCGTATATCCAGAGTAAATCTGTATTCGGGCTGGGGTATACGGCCCGGTTCAGATGGAGAATGCCAACTGAAAGGAACTGGATCGCTCATGGGTTTTTTGAATCGAACAACAACCGTGCACAGCTCTACTATAACAACGCGAGGCAATATCTCACAGTAAACGCAGGATCGTCTACAACCACCGCCCATTCCAATGCTTATACCACGTATGCGGTATGGGAAATCCAGCGGGTTTCCCCATCATCCGTTCGATATGCTTTCCAGGATGGCACCCCTACCTTGGTATCTACGAACGTTCCTGCGATAGGTTTACCCGTTGCATTCAGAGTGGCACGATCATCAGGGACGACAACCGCGAATATTGACTGGGTACTCCTCCGCAAACACACTGCTACTGAACCCAGCATCTCTGGGTGGGGCAACCTGGAAGAATCGCCCAACCCTCAAACTGCAGATTTTTCTGCAGAGTTTATACAAGGATATCAAAACCCTGTAAGGTAGTACTGAGAGATATACAGAAACTTGATTTCCTGAACTTTTAATTTGATTTATAAAGTTTATAGGGAATTGAAGGTAATACCTTAATTTGGAACAATGAATACCAACATCTCGAAAAAGCAGCTCCCTCGCAACCTTGCCGGGAACATCGGATATTTCCTGGTCAATCTCATCATCGGGTTGCTCCTCGTCCCCTATTTCATCTCCACCCTTGGTGTTGCAGCATATGGGATCATCCCGCTTGCGACCTCGATCACCGGGTATGTGGCGATTGTTGTCCAGTCCCTCAATACAGCTGTATCACGGTTCCTCACCGTCGACCTCCAGCGGGGAGACTATACTGCCGCCAACAAGACTTTCAACACGGCTCTCTTCGGGCTCTCCGCGGTCATTCTCCTGATGGTCCCGGTCGTCATCCTGGTCGCCTGGGTTGTTCCCTCGCTCTTCAATGTCCCTGCCGGGCAGGAGAGCGGTGCATTTTTTCTCTTCCTCGGGGTCTGCACTGCCCTCCTCATCCGTTCCTGGAGTGGTAACTTTACGGTCCAGCTCTTCGCCTACAACCGCCTCGATCTCCAGAACCTTGTCAATATAACAAATGTTGCCATCCAGGTCGGGCTCATCGTCCTCCTATTCACCCTCTTCGGCCCCGATCTCGCTCTCGTAGGTGGGGCATACGTTGCAGGGGCGATCATTGCCTCCGGAGTCTCAATTGTCCTTGCCAGAAGGGTTTGCCCCCACCTCCGGGTTTCGATCAGCTCCTTCGATCGCAGGAGGGTGAAGGATCTCTGCGGGATGGGGTGGTGGGTGGTTATCAACCAGATCGGCTCCCTCCTCTTCCTCCAAATCGACCTCATCGTGGTGAATCTGTTGTTTGGGGCGACATCGGCCGGGGAGTACGCGATTGCCCTCCAGTGGGTGGTGCTCCTGCGGGCGATTTCAGGGGTGCTCTCCGGGGTACTGACCCCCATGGTTCTTACCTTCTATGCCAGGGATCAGATCGAGACATTGATCCGGATCACGAAGAGCGCCGTCAAATTGATGGGTCTTGCCATGGCCCTCCCGATTGGTCTCGTCTGCGGTTTTGCTCCGCAGATTCTCACCGTATGGGTGGGAGGAGATTTCGCCTTCCTTGCACCGCTGATGGTCCTCCTGACGGTGCACCTTGCGGTCAACCTTGCGGTGTTGCCCCTCTTCTCGATCAATGTTGCCTACAACCGGGTACGGTTACCGGGCATTGTAACTTTTTTCATGGGGATTGGTAACTTTGCCCTCGCCATCGCCCTTGCCCTTCTCACCGGCTGGGGCTTCTACGGTGTTGCGCTGGCGGGTGCGATTGTACTCACGCTGAAGAATGCCCTGTTCACTCCCTGGTATGCAACCCGGATACTCGGGGTGGGTGTCCATACTTTCACGCGATCAATGATCCCCGGGATCGCTGCAACCGCCCTTATTGGGATCCTGGCAGTACTCCTGGCCATAGTATTTCCCCTTTTTGCCCTGATTTCGTTGGCCGTTACTGGTGCATCTATCACTTTGGTCTACCTTGCAGCAGTGTGGCAGTTCGGCCTTAGCGGGTTTGAACGTGGACTCTTTGTATCCTACCTCCCTCCAAAACTCAGGAGAATTGTCGTATGAAACCGACTGTCATTTCAGACGTCGTCGAGAACGACCTCTGCATTGGTTGCGGCCTCTGCGCTTCCCTCTGCCCGCAGGGTAACCTTGCAATGGCAGGGAACCAGTACGGCGAGTATACACCGGTCGAGGTGATGACCTGCACCACAGAGTGTGGTCTCTGCCTGAAAGTCTGTCCCTTTGCAGACCATGCCGAGAACGAGGATATGATTGGAGAGCGCCTCTATGGAACAGTTCCCGGAATCAGGCATCGCAGGGAAACGGGGTATTATCTTGATTCGTATGTCGGATATTCGGAGAGGCACCGGTCCACCAGTGCCTCGGGAGGGATGGCGACATGGCTGCTTGAGGCGCTGCTTACCGGGGGCGTTGTCGATCATATCATCTGCGTCGCCCCCACCGGCGACCCGGACAGACTCTTTTCGTTTCAAATCTTGTCTACCCCCAATGATGTGCGCTCCGGGGCTGGTTCGGCCTACTACCCGGTGGAGATGTCAGCGGTCATCCGGCAGGTCCTCGAGGTTCCGGGGCGCTACGCCGTCACCGGCCTCCCCTGCTTCATCAAGGCGATCCGGCTCGCCCAGCAGCGGAACAAGAAACTCCGGGAGCGGATCGTCGTCACCGTCGGTCTTGTCTGCGGGCAGCTGAAGAGCAGGCACTTCACCGACTAC
>DUGV01000008.1 GCA_013331225.1 Methanolinea sp. | reverse complement strand
CAGGGCCTGCTCGATCGGGAGGAACCCCTCTTTGGTAACCTTCACGGTATGCTTGCCGGGCGCGACATTGTATATGATCAGGATTCCTGTCGGTGGCACATCTCCTGCCGGTTCACCGTCCCAGGTAACCTTTGCATCGGGAGGGCTGACCAGCAGGTGCACCCTGCTGTATTCAACGAGTGGCATCGCGGTCATCGATACGTAAATGTGGAAGACCTGGCCTTTCGCGGGCACGGTATTGATGGTGCCATTGTAGGTGTAATAGCCCTCTTTCTTGAAGGTATACGTTTGGTAAGGGGTTCCCGAAACAGAGACAGGGAGGTCGAGGAGCCCGTTCTTGATTGTACCTACCATCTGATCGTCGACATACACCTCAGCGCCTTCGACATTTCCGTGAAACCGGTAAATCCCGGCATCTGCCGTCCCTTCCACCTGAGCCTCCACGCAGGAGCAGACTGAAAGGATGAGGATGGCACAGAGAATCGCACATTTAAGAGAGAATCGTTGCATACACTCCACCANNAATATATCTGGGGGGAGTGTCGATATTTAAATGTATCAGTTCGCCCGCAGTGGCGCGGGTTTTTTGCCATATGGCCCATGGAGGGAAATCCATGCTCCTGGTCCACCCATGGAAGGGACCGTGGTAGAGGGGACATGCGCCCTGCCGGTGCATGCACGAACGTGGTGAATATACTTTTATCCGTCTAAAACGAGTCTGGTTACAGGGAGGGAACCGAACTGCCAAAGGAGAACGGGGTGAGCACAGAGGTAAAGGCCGGGAAGCTTGTCTTCGTGGTGGGAATCGTGATCGGATGCGCTCTTGTGTTCCTGCTCGTCTCAGCAGGGGCCGCTTCAACCTCCTCGAGACTGATTCCCATTCATCTCGTCGCAGAATACCTGTATATCCTTCTTGCACTCAAGATAACCGGGCTCGTGCTGGCGATATTTTCGGTATATTTTGCGGAAAAGAAGTGCATTCAGCGTGCGGGAGTCATCGGGCTCGTTGCATCCCTGCTCCCGCCTGTCGATATCCTCTTCCTCCTGGGAAGCCTCTTATTTTTCGTCAGTCCTGAAACTAGGGGTAGTACCCTGGCCAGGGACGCATGCCCGGGTACTCAAGGGGAAGAGAGATATACTGACAGCGATGAGATCAGGGTCGTCTGATCGAGACATGCCGGGAGGTGATACATTCGATGAACCAGAACAGAGGCAGGCGGGGTGGGCACTGCGGTGGCACCATGCCTGGCGCAGTCTGTGTCTGCCCGCTCTGCGGCTATCGGATCGAGCGGCCCCAAGTCGCTCCCTGCTATACGTTCCATTGTCCCCGCTGCGAGGCGCAGATGGTCCCGGGGTGAGTAAAAGGTTCCACAATTACAGTGTGAGAAAGAGAAGTAATCAGGGTGAGATATATGGAAGATCGGGGCCGCAGGAAAACCCAAAAGAGAATAAGTCTATTCCGTGCTGTTTAAATTGGATATTGTTCGGCCGATAAATTGGGATATGCCCGGGTTCTCCTCCCTCGATGGGACGGCTGGAGGGAAAAACCAGGTCCCTTCGTTTACAACCGTGCAAACATACCGAACTCTTCTGAGCTACATCCGCTGACAGAACCAGACGGGTCCACTTCGAATGTCAGATAGCCAACCTGGTCGTCAGGGTTTGGGAATGAGAGATACCAAGTATCATTCGTTACATGCATGAGAGTGCCCGGGTACTTGACCGGGCCAAGCTCTATCGTCATGTTCTCGGCATCAGAGCCAGCCTTCACCTGCATTGTCCCATACAACTCGCTCGTATACGTCCCGAAGATTGCTGACTGGTTGATAGACGCCGGGCCTGGATTTGCAGGTCGTTCGACAGTTATTATCAGAGAGTTCCACCCTACTTGGTTGGTTTTCTCATTGGCCTGCAGGTCAACGCCGCTCTTCCCGATGTATCGTTCGAGGAATTCATCTCTGATGGCCTCGGGAAACACCGTCAGTTGTTTATTTGCAATCACCACGATGCCGTTCTTCATCCCTGGAATGAGGATAACGATTGCACGGACGCCGTCAAGTGCCCCGTTCTTCTCGATGACCCGCGTGTCAAGGAAATTGTACGAGTCGCAGCCAAGGCCTACTGCTGCGTTCGGATCGGAAAGAGGGCCCCCATGTCCTGCAACCAGGCTTGCAGCATGAATCTCCTTCACGGTCTCTGGCGTGAGGACCTGCGTTCCATCGACACGCCCGTCGTTTAACATCATCCGCAACCATTGGGTCATATCCCGCCCTGTGGAGACCACCTGGCCGGCAGCCGGCAGAGAGGCCTGTTCAAGGGGGATAACGTGAACATCTCCACCCATGCCGGCATGGCCTGATACATGGTTGTCATCGAGGAACAATGTCTCAGGGTGGGCACCCGACCGTGTCATATTGAGTTGCTGGATTATCCGTGCATCTGTGAGGTCCTCCCAGCTTCGATTGTCCACTTTTGCCGCTGCTTCCCCGGCAATGAAAAAACCGGCATTCGAGTAAATATACCTCTCCCGGAAACTGGTGCCAGGCTCAAGGTAGCGCATCCTCTCCAGGAGCTCGGCATTTGAGTATCCGAGCCTTCCCAGCAGGTCGCCATCGAAATGTCGAAGGCCCGTGCGATGGGCGAGCAGGTCACGGAGTGTCGCGTGCTCACCAGCATACGCATCTTTCAGTGCAAAATTTGGCAGATAGGTGACAACCGGCTCATCCCAATCCAGTTTTCCTTCGTCAACCAGGGACCCAATCGCCCCTGCAGTGATATATTTGGACACTGATGCGATCTGGAAGCGTGTATCCGGATCCACCTTATCCGGTTTGCCAATCTCGCGCACACCAAAACCTTTCAGGTACACCACACTGTCGTTCTCGACAATCCCGACAACCGCACCAGGTACTTCGTATTCGGCCATCTTCGCGGTAACAAACTCATCAAAACCGTCGAGTCTGCCGGGCTTCTTTTCGGTATTGGTGCAACCCGAAGAGATAATCATGCCAGCAATGAGGGAGGCTACAAGGAGGAGGTATATGTATTGCAGGGTGGTGGATCTCATGAAAGGGATTCAGGGGCTGTTCTCAATATATTTGCCCTTTGATTTTAAGTTCTATGTCAGGGATATACTGGCTATTGAGAAAAGAAACATCGGGGGAGTAGGATGAGAATACAGTTCTCCATCATATTCTCCTGTTACTGGAATGCTTTTATTGAAGAAGAACCAGTTTGCTCCCTGCGTGCCTTTTCAAGAATAGTTACAATAAATGGTTAAATTATGACTGGAATCAAGAAAAGGCTCCGAATAGAGGTGATTAGGCCAGGGCCGAGACTCGAACCCGGGTCGGGGGATCCACAGTCCCCTAGGATAACCAACTACCCCACCCTGGCAGGATGTACCCTCCTTTATTTCACCCCGGCACTCTTTAATATATCTCCTCCTCACAACCCTCACACCCAAAAGATCGCCGGTGTGTATTTAATTCCTGGTGATACATTACATTGCACAGTTGATGCCTCCGGATTCCCGCCATGGCTTTCTGTTTCGGGGCTTTGCCTGCAGGCCCTGCCGATATCCGGTATGAATTACCCCTGGGGTGGAGGAGAATGACACAGAAGACGCATATCAGGACGCCCATTGTCTGCGTGCTCGGTCACGTGGATCACGGCAAAACATCGCTCCTTGACCGGATAAGGGGGTCATCTGTCGTGAGCACGGAGGATGGCGCGATCACGCAGCATATCGGGGCAACCATCGTTCCCATCGATGCCATCAGGAAGATGAGCGGGAGCATGGAGAAGCTCGCGCTGAATGTCCCGGGCCTCCTCTTCATCGATACCCCCGGTCACCATGCGTTCACCACCCTGCGGGCAAGGGGAGGTGCACTGGCGGACATGGCGATCGTTGTGGTGGATATCAACCAGGGTTTCCAGCCCCAGACGATCGAGGCACTCCAGATCCTCCGCACCTACAAGACCCCGTTTGTCATTGCCGCACNNTTCCTGGCGAGTTTCTCAAAGCAGAATGACAGGGTCAGGGAACTGGTGGAGACCCGCGTGTATGAGATTGTTGGCGAGCTCTCGGATCTCGGGTTCTCGGGGGAACGGTTCGACCGTGTCTCGGACTTCCGCCGGAACCTTGCGATTGTC
>DUGV01000238.1 GCA_013331225.1 Methanolinea sp. | reverse complement strand
ATCTGGAACGACCAGCAGGACTCCATCTCGCTCCGGGACTCGGGATGGCTCCAGTTCTATGCAGAGGACAACCAGGAGGCGGCTGACCTCCACTACCTTGCATACAAAGTGGCCGAGGATAAAAACGTCCTTCTCCCCGCCTTTGTCTGTTTCGACGGATTCATCCTCTCCCATACCTACGAGCCGGTCGACATGCTCACCCAGGAACAGGTTGACAACTACCTCCCACGGTATTCCCCGGTCCAGCGCCTGGACAGCGAGAACCCCCTCTCCTTTGGCCTCTTTGCATCCCCTGATTACTACATGGAGTTCCGGTACCAGATCGACCAGGCGATGAAGGGAGCCGCCAAAAATATTGCGAGCGCGGGATCGGAATTTGGAGAGATGTTCGGGAGGGATTACGGCGACATGATCGAGTCCTATCGCCTCGAAGATGCGGACTGTGCACTCGTGGCCATGGGCTCGATCTGCGGGACTGTCAAGGACGCGATCGACGAGATGAGAAAGGATGGAAAGAAGGTTGGTCTCATGAGGCTGCGCACTTTCCGCCCGTTCCCCGGGAAGGAGGTGAGATCGGCACTCTCGAACGTCAGCAGGGTGGCGATACTCGACAAGAACATCTCTCTTGGTGCAAAGGGCGCAGTGGCGCTCGAGGTGAAGGATGCGCTGTATGGGACGCAGGTCCCGGTCCTCGATTACATCATTGCCCTCGGAGGAAGGGACGTGAGAAAGAAGGACATCCGGGCCGTAGTGGAAATGGCCGAAAAAGGGAAGGGAGACCTGTTCTACGGTCTCCGTCAGGAGTTGTTGGCATGAGCGGGGAATCGTGCGGCCTGTTTGAGTACGGGCACAGGGCATGCGGGGGCTGCGCGGCAGCACTCGCAGCCCGGACCATCCTGGATGCGGCAGGAAAGGATACGATCGTGGTATCCTCGACGGGGTGTATGGAGGTCTTCTCCACTCCCTATCCCGAGACCGCATGGAAAGTCCCCTGGATCCATTCGCTCTTTGAGAACAACTCGGCGGTTGCTTCCGGGATCGTGGCGTCGCTGAAGAAACAGGGCCGGAAAGAGAAGGTGATCGCGCTCGGCGGCGACGGGGCGACGTTTGATATCGGCATGCTCTGCATATCGGGTGCGTTCGAACGGGGTCACGACTTCGTCTATATCTGCTACGATAACGAGGCCTACATGAACACCGGTATCCAGCGGTCGGGTGCAACCCCGTACGATGCGAGCACCACCACGAGCCCGGCAGGGAAGTGCTCCAGCGGGAACCGCCGCCCGAAGAAGGATCTCCCCATGATCCTCGCTGCACACGGGGCGCCCTACGTGGCCACCGCGTCTGTCGCGTACCTCCCCGACCTGAAGAAGAAAGTCGAAAAAGCGCTTGCGACCGAGGGTCCCTGCTACCTGCAGGTGCATGCTCCCTGCTGCACGGGGTGGGGATTCGAGGGGGAGAAGACCATTGCGATAGGAAAACTCGCAATCGAGACGGGGCTCTGGGTCAATTACGAGATGGAGGACGGCAAGGTGACAAGGGTGAAGAAAGTGGTGAGAAAGCCCGTGGAGACCTACCTGAAGGAACAGCGCCGCTTCCGCCACCTCTTCAAGCCAGCCAGGAACGATGCCGAGATCGCGAAGGTCCAGGCGGTTGCCGACCGGAACGCGGAGCGGTTCGGGATCGATATCAAGCTGAAGAAATAACACAACTTTTTTTGTATCCCCAAACCCCGTGTATATTTCCTGCGTATGCCTTCCAGGACAGGCAACTGCCCCGGAATATCCCTTCTTCCTTGACGGATTACCGGGGACCCTACTCTCTCCTCTTCCAGGTGAGGAGGAACGGGACGAGCAATACCACAGCGATGATGATCCAGAAATTCGCAAAGATGTAGAGCAGGTTCTCCCTGCCTTCGTCATAGAAGCGGACTTCGGCAGTCCTTGTGGAATTCCAGGTGACAATGATGCCCTCCACGCCAGAATCAGTCACGATACCTCCCTGGCTGATCATGCCGAGGGCGGGATTCCTTACATCGAGCCCGGGAGGGAGTAAGACGCTGACCCGCCTGGGAGACTCAAACGTGGCGACAAAGTGGTTGTCGCGGACAGGCCCCTGGAAAAAGAGGGTATAATTGCCCCGCTGGAATGTGATGGCGGCGTTTCCGCTCTGCTCAAATTCGCAGGGGTTGCAGTCGCCGGAGAGCGCAACATCCGACACCTGCAGGGGGATGCGCTCGCCAAGCATCCCGATCTCGTGGAACTCGAAACGCTCTGCGTCCACGAGATCAAGCGCTGCGCGATACGAAGTCCCGTTCTGGGTGATGCGGTACTCTGCACCAAGCGCGGCTGCCGGCAGGATCGTCAGGAGCGCTGTAAGGCAGAGAGCAACGAGGGTAAATCTGCATCGATCTCCATGGGAGGCTCGCATTGCCTGATCACCGTCTCCGGGTCTTTCAGCAGGTGCCCGGTCACCACGCATACAATCTTCTCGTCACGGTCGATCACACCCATTTCACGGAGTTTCTTTACCCCTGCAACGGAGGCCGCCGAGGCGGGCTCGACCCCGATCCCTTCTTTTCGTGCGAGTTCCCGCTGCATGGCAAGGATCTCTTCGTCGGTCACGGACTCGGCGGTCCCGCCGGTCTTCCGGATTGCGGTCAGTGCCTTCTCGGCATTCACCGGTGCCCCGATTCGGATAGCGGTTGCCACGGTCTCGGGATTTGCCTCGGGAATCAATTCGGGCAGTCCCTCGTGTATTGCCCTGACGACGGGGCTCGATCCGGATGCCTGGATCCCGGTCATCATCGGGATGCGGTCCATCAGCCCGAGTGATGCGAGTTCGGTGAATCCCTTGTAGACGGCGGAGATGTTGCCTGCGTTTCCGACCGGGAGCACCATCCGGTCCGGGATCTCCCCGAGCTGGTCGAGTGCCTCAAACCCGATGGTCTTCTGCCCCTCGAGGCGGAAGGGGTTGACGGAGTTGAGGAGATAGAGGCCGTGGGAGAGGCAGAGTTCGTGCACCATCTCAAGCGCCCGGTCGAAGTTTCCGCGGATGGAGAGTACCCGTGCACCGTGCATAAGGGCCTGTGCGACTTTTCCGAGCGCCACTTTTCCGGCCGGGAGCAGCACGACTGCCGGTATGCCGGCCTTTGCGGCATAGGCGGCGAGGCTTGCCGAAGTATTGCCGGTACTCGCGCAGGCGACGGAGGTCTTGCCAAGCTGCAGCGCCATGCTCACGCCGACCGTCATGCCGCGGTCCTTGAACGAACCGGTGGGATTCATGCCCTCGTGCTTGGCATAGAGGTGTGGAAGCCCTATCTCCTCCCCGATACGTGAAAGATGGTAGAGAGGAGTTCCCCCTTCGTGGAGCGAGACAGGGGGAATGGAGACCGGGAGGATCTCCCGGTACCGCCATACCGAGAGCGGTCTATGGTCCCAGGCAGCCCGGTCCACGTGTGCGGATTCGAGGTCATACTCCACCGCGAGGAGGTGGCCGCAGCGCGTGCAGTGATATAATATCTCGGCAGGCGGGTATGATTCCCCGCACTCTACGCACACGAGACGGTACATGAATACATGTGTGCATCCGGAGGGGAAAAAGGAGGTGCACGCGGCGGAAACGGTGCCCGGAACCTGCTGAAAAGTCGCGAACGGGAGAAAAGAAATCTCCTTTCGTTTTCCGGCAATGGATCGACTGCCCCGGTCAGCCTGCCTTCCCCTGTCGTTTCGTCTCCTGTGCCGGTGAGAGGTCATCCCGCCTGTCCCTGGTGACGGGGAGCGCGGATCTCACCCGCTCCACGTATTCCCGGTCGAGTTCGCAGGATATGAGTGCCTCTCCCGGGCCTGCACGGACGATGACGCCGCCGGTCGGGTCGGCCACCATGGAGCAGCCGGCATATATATCGATTGGGTTGATGCCGGTCGTGTTGATCCCGGCTACATAGACCTGGTATTCGAGTGCACGGGCGCGGATGAAGAGTTCCCAGTGCTGGAGCCGTGCTTCCGGCCAGGCCGCAGGTACCAGCACCGCGTGGACGCCAGCGTCTGCGTACAGCCGGAAGAGTGAGGTGAAACGAAGGTCGTAGCAGATGGCGAGCCCGCACTCGATTCCGCCGACAGGGAACGTGGCGATGGTATTCCCCTGTTGGTAGTGCCGGTCCTCTGACGCTGGGGAGAAGAGGTGGCACTTGGCGTAGGTTGAAATAATCTCTCCCTCGGAAGAGATTACGACGGACGTGTTCCGCGGATTTCCCTTGGTTTTCTCGCGGAAAGAGCCAAGGATCGCGATGGAATACTCCTGCGCGAGCGAACACAGTCTTCCCGTGATGGCCCCGTCGATCCCCTGCACGTGCTGGGACGACCCGGGGTCCCACCCGGTGGCGAACTGCTCGGGGAAGCAGATGAGATCGCCACCACCGCGCGATGCCCGGGCGATGCAGGGCTCCACTTTATTCAGGGTGGCCTGCGGGTCCTCCCAGACACTTGCCACCTGGGCGCAGAAGAGCTTCATACCAGTGGTGTGGGGGGCGAGAATACTTTGATATTTCCTGCCGGAGCATGAGGGTGTCCAAAAGGAGCCCCTTGACAAGGGGGCGACCTCCAGATCACCATGAATCACGGTTTAACTCAACAGGATAGGAAATCTCGCAGGTAACTTGGCCATTAATGTTTTCATCAGCGGGGAGGGGGAGAATCTCCCTCCCCAGTCCCCTCCCCCGACGCGGGATAGCCTGCGAGCAGGGTTGCACGATGACATACCAGGATTCTATGCAACTTCCCCGCACTGGCCTTATCGCAATCAGGGGCTGCCACAGCGGCGGGGCGAAGCCCCAAGAGCGTCATCGTGAGGGGAGTCGCGGTTGTGTTTCCTAGTATGTGTGGTAAAAGCCGTTCAAAATCCACTTTTTATTGTTTTCATCAGCGGGGAGGGGGAGAATCCCCCTCCCCAGTCCCCTCCCTCTAATATGGGATAGCCTGTGGGCAGGGTTTTGCAGGGAAATGATGTGATGCCCCAACTGCTCCCCCGCACTGGCCTCATCGCAATCAGGGGTTGCCACAGCGGCGGGGCGAAGCCCCGAGAGCGTCATCTTGAGGGGAGTCGCGGTTTTTCATAGCGAGAGAATTTCAAGTGTATTAGAAACTTAAATGAGGGGGAGAATCCCCATCCCCCACCCCCTCCCCCTAATACGCGGTAACCTGTGGTCAGGGTTGCATGGGGACGCAGATGAAACAGGCCTTGCGCCCAGGCACTAACTAATCTTTCCCAAATGAGGGCGTGGCACCATCGTCCGAAATTCAGGCAGGAATGCAAATTCTTCCGGAGAGAAAAGTTACACTCACTCAAGGGAAGAAAATCCCTTGAACTGATGATTGGTAAAAAAAGAATGAGTTACTCGTAGAGCACCGCTTCATCCACCCGCTTGTAGGAGACGATCTCCGTTGCGGGGAAGTGGATGGCGATCTCGCGGGCGGCGCTCCCGGGGGAATCGGACGCGTGGATCACGTTCCTCCCGATGTCCATTGCGAGGTCGCCCCGGATGGTCCCCGGCGCAGCCTCTGCCGGGTTGGTGGCGCCGACGACCCGCCTGACCACAGCGGCAGCATCCTTGCCTTCCCAGACCATAAGGAAGCAGGGCCCGCTCTCGATGTAGTGGCGAAGTGAAGGGAAGAACGGCTTCTCCAGGTGTTCCCTGTACTGCTCCATGACCCTCTTTTCGGGCAGCTTCTCAAGGCGTGCCGCCACCAGCTTGAAACCCTTTTGCTCCAGGCGGGAGACGACTTCGCCGATGAGCCCTCTCGCAACGCCGTCAGGCTTGACCATCACGAAGGTGCGGTCCATGGAGTGGCTCACTCCTTGCCCATCGCCTTTCTGCCGGCCTGGGTCCAGGGCACCCGCCGGGCTGCCCGGCCAAGCTTGAAGTTGCTCTGGCACTTGGTGCTGCAGAAGTAGTAGACCGTGCCGTCCCTCCGGACGAACATCTTTCCGGTCCCTGGCTCGATTGCGTCCCCGCAGAAGCTGCAGTTTCTCTGTTCGACCATGATCTCCTCACCGCCTGGAGAGCTTCTTGGCCTCGCGTTCGGTCTCCAGCAGCATCAGCACATCCCCCTCGCGGATGGGCCCGACCGTGTTGCGGGTGATGATCCGTCCCTTGTTGTTGCCGTCGAGGATCCTGCACTTCACCTGCATGGCCTCGCCGTGCATCCCGGTGGAGCCGATCACTTCGATCACCTCTGCGGGAGTTCCTTCATCTGCCATGGCCCGCTCACGCTCTCAGATCGGCGACCTGCTTGGCGATCTCGTCGATCATTTCCTTCGCTTTCCCTGGCTTGACAATGGCGGCGGCAGCAGATCCGACGTCCAGCCCGCTGGCGGTGCCGATATCGTTCTGCTTGTTGATGAAGATGAATGGGATCTTCTTCTCCTCGCAGAGCAGCGGAAGGTGCATAACGATCTCTTCCGGCTCGACATCGGCTCCGATCAGTACAAGCGAGGCGATACTGCGCTCGATTGCCTTCGTCGCCTCGTTTGACCCCTTCTTGATCTTCCCCGTGTCCCTGGCAACCTCCAGGGCTTCGAGGGCCTTGTTCTGAATCTCTTCAGAAACCTGGAATTT
>DUGV01000264.1 GCA_013331225.1 Methanolinea sp. | reverse complement strand
AGTACGTGTCCGATGACCACCTCTCCGCATTTCTGAGTGCAATCGACAGCGGAGCCCATGATACCCCACTGTATGTCGCAGTGGGTGTCGAGACCAGCAATGACATGGTGCGAGAGAAGTGCATCAACAAGGGTTTCTCCTGGGACGATTTCGTGAAAGCTGCAGCAAGAGCCCGCTCGTCGGGCGCCGGGGTGAAGGCCTATCTCCTTGCAAAGCCCCCTTTCCTGACCGAACGCGAGGCTCTCGACGATATGATCTCCTCGATCCATGATCTCGACGGCCTTGCAGACATGATCTCTCTCAACCCATGTACCGTGCAGAGGAATACCGAGCTTGAGTATTACTGGAAGCAGGGGGCATACCGTACTCCCTATCTGTGGAGCATCCTCTCCATCCTCGCAGAATCTCCCGTACACCTTTCATGTGACCCGCTGGGCGGAGGGCAGGAGAGGGGGCCCCACAACTGCGGGACATGCGACCGCACTCTCGTCAAGGGTATCAGGGACTATTCGCTCTCTGCGGACAGGAAGCTTCTCTCTGCTCTCCTCTCCACCGATTGTCCCTGCAAGGAAGAATGGAAGTTTGTTCTGGAGGAGGAGCGCCCCTACTGCATGCCGCTGACACGCTAGGCGGAGCCGCTCTGCAATTCAAGCTGTTTCTCAAGCAGGGGAAGGAACGTGCCTGCATCACTGACCACTCCGATGGCCTGGAGCGTTCCCCTGTCCATCAACTTGGTCACCGATGAAGGATTGATGTCCACGCAGATAGTCTTCACGTACGAGGGGAGGAGGTTTCCCACCGCAACAGAGTGAAGGAGGGTGGCAATCATCAGGACCATGTTGCACCCTCTCACCTGTTCCCGCATGCGATCCTGTGCCTCCATCGAGTCTGTAATGACGTCAGGAAGGGGGCCGTCATCCCGGATGGACCCCGCGAGCACGTAAGGAACGTCCCGCTGGACGCACTCGTACATTATCCCTCCAGTGATTACACCCTTCCCGACCGCGCTCTTTATGGATCCCGCCCTCATGACCTCTGATATGGCGTAGAAGTGGTTCTTGTGGCCACCGGTCACCGGTTTCCCGGTTGAGAGGTCCATGCCGAGCGAGGTACCGAAGAGGTTGTACTCGATATCGTGGGTCGCGAGGGCATTTCCTGCAAAGAGCACGTCAACGTAACCCTTCCTGATGATGGAGGCAAGTGCGAGCGCTGCCCCGGTGTGAATGATTGCCGGACCACCAACCACGGCAATCTTTCCTCCCTTCTTCTTGAGCTCGATGATCTCTGTCGCGATCCGCGCAATGATCGTCTCGCTTGGGCGCTCAGGAGAGACCGTGCCCTGCATGAACTCGAAGGTTGAGATATGGCGGGGCCGTTCAGGAGGATTGACCCGCACGCCTTCCTCTCCAACCACCACAAGGTCCCCTTTCTTCAGCTTTGAAATAGGCGTGCAGGCGGCGCTCATGGTTCTTTTATCGACAACCACCAGGCAGTCCATCTCGATGTCCTGGACCGGTATCCAGTTCCCCTCGAACTTTATTGTGGTCGGATGGTGGGTAGTTGAGTAAAATCCCTGGGGCACTATCCGGTTCCCTTCGGCGGGAACGATAGTGACATCGCGGATCTCGAGGAGACGCACTCCAAAGCGATGTATCTCGGAGAGGATAGCATGGAGCTGGTTCTCGGTGTCTGCATTTACCTGCAGGTGCGCATAACTCGGGTCAGATTTTCGTTTTCCGACATTAAAAACGATAATCTCAAAATTTCCACCCATATCCATAATTTTATCAAAGACCCGGGTCATGATACCAGAGTCAATGATATGGCCTTCGAGTTCCACTTCCCGCGAGACCTGCATATACAGTTATTTCTGCCACGATGATTTAAATTACTTCTCAAGAAAAAAACCCTGATTTTCCTGAAAAATAAAAAACAGGCTTGAACCCGTGTTTATTAGATCATTGGTCTCATGAATTCCTGCCCAGGTTCCTTCTGGCCCGGATCACCCTGGTGACGAGATCAAGCGCCTCGCGGGTATTGATATTATATGCAAGGCGGAAATCGTCCAGAATGACCCGGGTCTCGTCCTGGGGTGTCCCCATGCAATCCCCGCGGAGGATATTGATGCCTGCCGGGCAGGCATCCAGACCATTGATTTTTTCAATGTACGCGACACGTGAGCCAAACCTTTCTGCAAGGCCCCGTGGGATCCAGCTTGAGAGCGCATCCTTCTGACTGTGCCGGTAGACTTCGTGGAGAGTCTGCACGATGTCTCTCTCAAGACAGGGTATGTCCGCAACGGAAGTGAAGAACGGCCCAGTTATCCCATGGGCATCTGCACACTCTGCAATGTCCTCCACGTATCCCATCCCCTCCGCGGTGNNCACATCGAATCCTGCGGACTCGAATGCCTCGATCACGTACATGATCATCGGCATGCCGTCGATGGTGACAAGAGGTTTCTCACCGAGAGCAAGCCTGCTCCCAATACCCCCGGCAAGAATCAGCGCAAGCATTCCGACAGCGCCTCCAGGAGGCGGAGATTCTCTTCCCTCGTGCGCACAGCAACACGGATAGAATTCGGGAGGCCAAATGAGTGGCAATCCCTGACAAGTATCCCGCGACGCATCAGGCATTCAACAAGGGGAACTACATCGCCTTTCGTATTGAGGAGGAGGAAGTTTGTCCGGGAAGGAACAATCTCGAGAGGAAGATCCAAGAGGCCCCTGCAGAGGCGTTCACGTTCGCTCCTGATGCGTTCACGCGAGATGGACAGCTCTTCATACCGCAAAAATGCCTCTATCGCTAGATGCTCTGCCACGACATTGACGCTCCATGGCAACCGGCGGGCTTCCAGCATCCCGACGAGGTCCGGGTTGCCGAACCCATATCCAAAACGAATGCCCGGCACTGCAAAGCTCTTTGTGAGAGATCGCATCACGAAGAGTGAGGGATGCCGTATTCCGACAAGAGTCTGCATTGGGTCATCCGAGATCTCGATGAATGCCTCGTCCACCGCCAGGAGTGCCTCATCCTCTTCGCACCGGTCGAGCATCGAAAGTATTTCATCTCTCTCAACGAGATGCCCGGTGGGATTGTTGGGATTGCACAGGAACCGGAGCCGTGTGCCAGGTCCCCTTCCGATGGAGGCACCTGCGAGTCGTGCAGAAAATTCGTATTCTCCGAAAGTGGGCGGCGAGATCTCCACGCTGTCCCCTGGTGAGAGGACCGATGAACAGAGGACGCGTATGATCTCTATCGAGCCGTTACCAATTGCTATCTCGTCGACGTCCCGGCAAAAACGACCGGCAATGACCCCTTTGAGTTCCGTGTATGTGTCATCAGGATAATGTTCGAGGCGAAAGGGGTCGAGCTGGAAAGAGAGGTGCGGCGGGTATGGGTTGATGCTTGCCGAAAAATCGAGGAGCGGTGCGCCCGCCTCCTTGCCTGCCCGGATACCGGTCCCACCATGGAAGACTTTTGAGAGATGCTGCCCATTCATTTAAAAACCCGGAGATGCGAACGTACATTTGTGGCCAGGAGTATGATAAATGAATGGGAACGCAGCATCACCTGTGTAAACTTAAATAGAAAAATTTATATACTATTTTGATAAAGTAGGTTTCATCTGCATAGTCAGACATTAGCAAGCTAAATGACAGACAAATGTCAGACAATTGTCTGACAATTGTCATATCAGGAGGAAAAATGAAACGCATCACCCTCAGACTGCCAGACCAGCAGATAGAGATGCTTGAGCAGATGGTGGCGGCAGGGGAGTTCCCCACTGTCTCAGAAGCAGTCCGGGATGCAGTACGCCAGTTGATAGAACGACGCGGCGGGCGTATCCTCAAAGAGAGTGACCAGGTTTCATTCAAGGTTTAGGAGGGTCAACAATGCAGAGTATCATCAACGATGCCCAGAAGAACTTCGAAATTGAAAGAGAGTTGGCAAATACCTCGAGTTCAATCGATGACGAGTTCATAGGGCAACCACGTATCGTAATCATCGGGTGTGGAGGCGCCGGAAACAACACCATCAACAGGCTGCACCATATGGGTGTCTCGGGCGCAGAGACCATCGCCATCAACACCG
>DUGV01000251.1 GCA_013331225.1 Methanolinea sp. | reverse complement strand
ATCGAGATCAGGGATGAAGTGGTTCTTGGCCAGAAGTGGCATCTCGTAGACTTTTCCCTCGGCAAAGAGGGTGGATGTCCGGTATACCGGGTAACCCGGGCTCGGTGCGAGGACATAATCTCCCGGGTTTACGAATGCCTCCGGTACATGTGCGATCCCGTCCTTTGAGCCCATCAGGGCAAGCACTTCAGTGGAAGGGTCCAGTTCCACGCCGAAACGACGTGTGTACCATCCCGCGACAGCGCGGCGGTAATCTGTCATCCCTGCATAGGACGGGTAATGGTGGTGAGCCGGGTCCCTTGCCGCCCGGCAGAGCTCTTCCACGACGAAAGGGGGGGTGGGCAGGTCCGGGTCACCCACGCCCAGGTCAATGACATCGACTCCCGCCTGTATCTTTTTTGCCTTCATCTCGTCTATCCTGGCGAACAGGTAGGGAGGGAGCATCTCCATTCGTTCCGCGTACATGTGCAGGAGTATAGGGCCTGCTCATTCATTAATGATCACCACGGGCTGTCGTCCAAAATAGGCGCTGATGCGTTCAGATCCTGAAATATCCCATTAATTGAGAGAATTGAAGCAATACTCTTATATCCCGCGCCCGGGTAGTAAAGAGCATGCACATTCCCCGGCCGGTTTCACGGGTGTGTCCCGGATCATGAAGGTGAACAGGAGATGAATGAAAAGGAGCAGTCACGAATTAATGTCATCCTCGTCACTTCCGGGCGAAATGAGGGCCCTGCAATCGCCCGCCACCTTGTGGAAAAGAGGATGGCTGCATGCGTGAACATCGCGGAAATCAGGTCCTGCTATCGCTGGGAAGGGAGGTTCTGCGATGATCCCGAAGTGCTTCTCATCATAAAGACTGCACACGAGAAGGTCGAGGAAGCCCTTGCCGCCATCAGGGAGGTGCATCCATACACCCTCCCCGAGATGATCGTGCTCCCGGTCGTTGCAGGGTATCCTCCCTATCTTGCCTGGGTTGAAGAGGAGACCACTCGATGAACACCGTCACCATCAGGGGCATCCAGGTCAGGAATGGCAGGCCCCGAGAGATAGAGGACACTGTGGTGCGGGAGAGCCGGTTCTCCCTTTACCTGAACGGGACGTATTTTACCAGTATGGTTGCAAGCAACGACCAGCTCGATGAACTCGGTGCAGGTTTCGTGACGTGCCAGGGAATCTCCGGCAGGGTTGATGAGGTGAGGGTGAAGGGAGAAGAGATCCATGTCATTGCCCCCATCACGGGAGAACTGCTCCAGGAGATCATATCCACAGGGGCGCTGGGGGTCAGGAGGCCTTTTCTCCCTGTCACATCGTCTCTTACCCTCACCACCGATGACGTGTACCGTATCACGGGGGAGATCGAGACCGAGACGTGGCGGCGGACCGGCGGCGTCCACTGCTCGGTCCTCTTCCACGAAAACGAGCTTCTCGTGAAGGCAAGCGACCTTGGAAGGCACAGCACGGTCGACAAGGTGGTGGGGCATGCAGTGATCAGGGGTATTGACAGGTCGAGGTGCGTCCTTGGCTGTACCGGAAGGCAGCCGAGGGACATGGTGACAAAGGCCGCGCATGCCGGGATACCCGTTGTCGTCTCCCGTGCGGCGTCGACAGAGCAGGGGATAGAAACGGCAGAGAAGGCAGGAATAACCCTCATCTGCTTCTCCCGCGGCGACAGGTTTACCGTCTACACGCATCCTGAAAAGGTCAGGGATCTTCGGGGGTACCTCAATCAGGCAGGTGTCCGGAATGGGAAGTAACATAGCCATGGGGATCGTTAATTAGTCAGGCAGGGAGGAGATTCATCATCGCCGCAGGAACAGAAAAGAAGGACGCGCTCCTGGTCCTGGGATGCCCCCAGGTCCCGGTCCAGTCCCCCGTTGCCCTGTACCTCATGCAAAGGCTTCGGATGCTCGGGATATCACCGGTCGTCGCAGGCAACCAGGCCGCCCGCATGCAGGTCGAGGTATCAGACCCGCTCCACCATTATTCAGGGGAAATGGTGGACCTCGATACCTGCATCGCGGACCTGGCGGAGGGAAGGAGAAGCTATTCGTACTACATGATCTTCGTGCACAACGATGCCGGGGTCTCGTATGCTGCAACCGTCCAGGCAATCACCGGGAAGAAGGTGGTAGCCATCCTCTATGGGGAGCACTTCAGGGAGGTTGGAGAGACTATCGGCTTCCCCTGCGAGAAGGTCGCTGCAAAAGCAGTGCACAATCCCATGCCACTCAAAAAGAAGATAGACGAGGTGCTTCCGTGGGTTGTATCGAATCTTTGAAGTACGAGATTGTCCTCAGGGGGGCATCGTTTGCAGAATGCAGGGGCTATGTTGAGGAGCACTGCAGTGAGCGGGTGATCGTGGATCCCGGGTTCAAGATCTTCGAGAAACCTATCATAGGGGTGCCTCCGGTCGTCATCGGGCTTGACGGGGACGTGATCACTTTCCCGTATACGAAGCCCTGCTATGGCACGTTCCTTCTCAAGACTGAAAACCCTCCCGAAGCGGCCCGGATACGGTCCCTTGGGAAGAAATAACATCACCATCCAGTCTTTTTTTATAGGAAATCGCACCTGCGATTTCGAATGAAAATCACTTCGTGATTT
>DUGV01000076.1 GCA_013331225.1 Methanolinea sp. | reverse complement strand
AGTGGCAGGAACTCTTCTACGACCGGCGGTATTCCTACACCGAGCTTCCGGCCGTCGACTTCGTGAAGATCGCGAACGCCTATGGAATCGACGGGATGCGGGTCGAAGACTGCAACGACGTGCGGCCGGCCCTCCAGGCGGCCATCGAGACCGACGGCCCGTTCATCCTTGACTTCAGGGTCGAACGGGAGGAGAACGTCTTCCCCATGGTCCCGGCAGGAGCTGCAATCAACGAGATGATCGGGGGGCACACCGGATGAAGCCGCATACTCTGACCGTGCTCGTGGAGAATAAGCCAGGTGTACTCTCCAGGGTTACCGGCCTCTTCTCGCGGCGCGGCTTCAACATCGAGAGCCTCGCGGTCGGCACCTGCGAGGAAACAGGGATGAGCCGCATCACCATCGTCTGTATCGGCGACGACGCCCAGATCGAACAGGTGATGAAACAGACACACAAGCTGATCGACGTGATCAAGGTCTCGGACATCACCGAGAACGACCGGGTGGAGCGCGAGCTCGCGCTCATCAAGGTTACCGCCGAGCCTGGCAGCAGCCGGGCGGAGATCATGCAGATCGCAAGCATCTTCCGTGCACA
Organism: Methanolinea sp.; assembly: GCA_013331225.1. GTDB lineage: Archaea > Halobacteriota > Methanomicrobia > Methanomicrobiales > Methanospirillaceae > Methanolinea_A > Methanolinea_A sp11423u. The sequence goes on along the minus strand of DUGV01000076.1, from coordinate 6,512 downwards.
GATCATCGACGTGGGCAGCAGGACCGTGGTCCTCTCGGTGGCGGGGGACACCGAGAAGATCGATGCCCTCGAGAAACTGTTGCGCCAGTACGGGGTAAAGGAGCTGGTCAGGACAGGGAAGATTGCCATACTGCGCGGTGCAAAGACGGTGAAGAGCTCAAAATAGAGAGATTCCTTTTTCCTTTTTTTAATTCATGCGGTGGATCAGCCATTCACTCCTTTGCCCTGAATAACAACCAGTCGTTCTCCCCCGCACGTTTGAACCGGACGAGGAGATACCGCCCATTGAGCCGGTTTCCCTGCAATATCACCTCGATCCGGTCGGCCTCCCAGGTGTTCAGAACAAAGGTGCCGCGGTCCCAGATCTTCACCTCTCCTGCGCCGTACTCTCCTTCGGGGATGCTTCCCTCGAAGTCAGCATACGCGAGCGGGTGATCCTCGGTCCGGACTGCGAGCCGCTTCTCCCCCGGCGACTCCGGGACGCCCTTTGGCACCGCCCAGGATGCAAGCACCCCTTCGTGCTCCAGGCGGAAGTCGAAATGGTGGTGGCTTGAATGGTGTTCCTGCACGACAAACAACGGGACCCCGCCACCTTCTCCGCCGGCCCCGCGCGGTTCAGGTGTCTTCGAAAAAGCCCTTTTCTTTGAATATTCCTGGAGGCTCATGAGTTCAACCCCGGGTTCATAACGTCGTTCTTTTTCTCTCCGTCAACAGCTTGCGCATCAGAACACACTCGTGGATGGTCAATCATATAATCCCTCCCGTTTAATAGTATGCTCGTGCGTACACTCGTCCTGGGAGGAGGGCTTACCGGAATCACTCTCGCACACCTGCTGCGGCAGCGTGGCCAGGAGGCGACAGTACTCGAAGCTGCAGAAAGGATAGGAGGGCTCTGCCGCTCCCGTTCAGAGAACGGGTTCACTTTCGACGTCGGGGGATCGCATATCATCTTCTCCCGCGACCACGAGGTGCTCGAGTTCATGAAAAACGTCCTCGGCTCCAACAGGGAGCAGCGGACGAGAAATACCAGGATTCTGTTCCGGGATATTCTCGTGAAATATCCATTCGAGAATGGTCTTGCGGCCCTTCCCAAGGACGATCTCTTCTACTGCATCAACGAGTTCATACAGACATACCTGAAAGCCGAGAAGGGGGAGATCCCCCCTCCTGCCAACTTCAGGGAATGGATTTACGCGACATTTGGAAAGGGGATTGCAGATCTCTACATGGTCCCTTACAATGAGAAAATCTGGAACTACCCCCCCGAGTCCATGTCTGCCCACTGGGTCGAGGGGAGGGTTCCGCGTCCTCCCGTGGAAGACGTGATAAAATCTGCCATAGGGATCGAGACTGAAGGGTATACCCATCAGTCGGTCTTCACCTACCCGGCAGAGGGTGGAATTGAGTCACTGGTCAAATCCATTGCAAGAGGAATCGAGGACTGTATCCTGACCGGATTCACTGTCCGGTCGCTTGCGTTCCGTGGCGGAGTCTGGGAGGCCGGAGACGGGAAACGGACAGTCACGGGAGACCGGGTGATCAGCACCATCCCGCTGCAGCACCTCCTGCCATGCCTCGGGGGAGGAGTCCCTCCCGCCGTCAAGGAGGCAGTCGGTGCCCTCCGCTACAACTCCGTCTGCTGCGTCCAGATCGGGATAAAGGGGAGGGTTCCCGACATTTCATGGCTTTATATCCCCTACAGGACACAGAGCCTCGCAAACCGCATCTCGTTTCCCTCCAATTTCAGCAGCCATGTGGCACCCCCAGGGCACGCAGGTATCCTCGCCGAGATCACCTACAACGAGGGCGACGAGGTCTCCCGGATGACCGACGACGAACTTGTCAGCCACGTGATTGGGTCCCTGGAGAGGATGGGGTTCCTGACACCAGGACAGGTGGTGCACACTGCGGTGGACCGGCAGAAGTTTGCGTACGTGGTGTATGACCTGGATTACCCCGGAAATATCAGGATCATCAGGGAATACTTCCAGGAGCGGGGGATCACGCTCGTGGGGAGGTTCTCGCAGTTCGAGTACCTGAACATGGACGGGTGCATCCGCCAGGCCATGGAGTGCGCAAGGAGCTGGCCGTGAAGGTCAATTTCTTCGTGGAAGACATGCTCTTCTTCCGATTCATAGGGTGCGCGACGGTTGCAAAGACACTCTACCGCCAGCTCCAGAATGAGCCGGGGATCGAGGTCTCCTGGAAGAGTTACTCGAACCACGCGGACGTCGTGCATTATCACACGTTCGGCCCTCTCGCCGGTCTCAACCGCCGAATGGCGAAGGGAACGAAGGTTCTCACCGCGCACTCCACACCAAGGATCAACATGGAAAACATCGCCCTTGCACGGGCGATCAACAAGAGATACCCGAAGATCTACCGGAGGTTCGACCATATCATCACCATCTCCAGGCCCTGCCACGAGGAGGTCACCGCAATGATACCCGACATGCCGGTGACGATGATCCCAAACGGTGTGGACCGGGAGTTTTTCAGGAGGGACGAGGAGAAGAGGGCCGCGTTTCGGGAATACTATGGGATCCCCGATGACCAGCAGGTAGTGCTCACCGTGGCACAGCAGACACCAAGGAAAGGCCTCTACGACTTTTTGGCACTCTCCCGGATGCTCCCTGACAAGAAGTTCGTCTGGATCGGGGGGTTTCCCTACGGGGCGCTCTCGAAGAACTACGGGAAGATCAAGCAGATGAAACTTCGGTGCGGTGGAAACGTGCTCTTCCCGGGGTACATAAACGACATCCTGAAGCCATACAGCGCCGCAGACCTCTTCTTCATGCCGTCCTACGCCGAGACGTTCGGCCTGGTTAACCTTGAAGCCCTTGCATGCGGCCTCCCCGTGGTTGCACGAGACATCCCTGAGTTTCATGAAATTTATGGAAACAATATCCTCTACTTCTCGGAACGGGCTGATGCCGTGGCGCGGATCGAGGACGAGGCAGCACTGCACCAGTGTGCCAGGGGGGCAAGGGATTTCACCTCCCAGTTCGATCTCAGGGATATCGCCGCGCAGCATATCAGGCTGTATCGGGAGCTGTCAGAATGAGGATCTCTGTCGTTGTGCCGTCTTTCAACGAGGCTGCGAACATTACCGCATGCCTTGGGTCGCTGAACCGCCAGACTGTCCCGAGGGACGAGTACGAGATTATTGTCGTGGACGGGGGATCNNGACACGGTCTTTATCCAGACCAGCAAGAAGGTGGGGGGGGCACGAAACGACGGCGCACTAAGGGCCAGAGGTTCAATTCTCGCGACCACCGATGCCGATTGCATCATCCCATCCAACTGGCTCGAGGTGATACTCGATGACTTCGAAAGGCACCACGATGTCGTGCAGATCTATGGGCCAGTCGACCCCATCGAGAAGACCATCAGGAACCACCTCTCTCTTGCCATGGCGAACAATTTCGCACGGTTTGGCTATTACACCCATACTCTCTACTATACTCTCGGGTGTAACACGGCCTTCAGGAAAGACGCGTTCCTGCGGGCCGGAATGTATCACGTGATCGACGCCGGCGATGACCTGGAGATTGCCCGAAGGATGAGGCAGGAAGGAAGAGTGATGTTCGACAGCAGGATGAGGGTTGGATTCTCAATGCGCAGGTACGAACAGTTCGGGACGCTCAAGTCACTCTATGAATGGCTCTATATCGTGGCACATGGTGGTTCGTCCGAGAAGCACCAGTATACGCGCAGGGAATACAAATGAGGGTGTTTTGAGGTTTTTCGCCTCCCAAATGAGAATGCGATACTCAATGTCCCCTCCGCATCCATCTGATTCCGATCACCTCTCTCCTGCCGATGTGCATGAGAAGGTCCGGCGTTTCAACCATTCGGAGTTCGCCCGCCTGCTGGAGATGGAGATACTCGAGGCGCGTCCCGGGTATGCACGGGTGAGGATGGACACGGAAGGGAAGCGGAACCTGCGCGGGTTTGCCCATGGTGGTGCAATCTTCGCGCTTGCCGACCAGGCATTCGGCATCGCGGCAAACCTCGGTCGCACCCACGAGGTAGCCCTGTCTGCCCAAATCAGCTATCTTGTCCCTGCAAAAGGTACCCTGATCGCGGTTGCCGAGTGCACGGGTCAGACCCCGCAGTACTCCAGTTACGTGGTGCGAGTCTTTCACGACGATGTGCTGGTTGCAACATTCGATGGCCAGGGGATGAAACAGCACGACAAGTGAAGGCCGATTCCCGGTATAAATCCCACGCCTGGTCTTTTCCAGATCCCCTTGGAAAGTATACCAGGTGAGAACTGGCTGCCCTGCAACCCGGAATACATCAGAATGAATATCCTGGAAGCGTCTTTAAGGAATCCCGCAAATTCATGAAATTTACTTAACCGAGATTCATTACCGCCGCAAAATAATCAAAAAGAGGATATTAATTGTATGTCCGGAATGCCAGGGACTGGTCGTAAATCCTGTATCGCTCCCCATTGACAAGGTTGACGAACACCTCTACCCGGTCGGTGCCCCGTGTCCCTTCGATCTCCACCTGCTGGTTCACCTGCGGCCTCTCCAGGCTCTTCGTGATCACCTGGCCATCGGACCTGGTAACCGTGACATCTACAGAATATACAAAATTGGTGCCTTTTCCACCCCGGTATGTCGCGATGATGCTGGGAGTGATGGCAACAGTATTACGGTCGACCTGGACATCGACCATATACTGTGCAGGCAGCGGACCCTCGATGTATCCGAGTGTCGGGGTCGCGACAGGGGTCGCAACAGTCGGGCTTGCGGTGGGCTGTGCCGTGGTGGGCACAGGTGTCTGGACCTGCGTGGCCGGCCCCGTTGATGGCTGGGTGCAGCCGGCGCCAAGGACAAGGAGTCCTGCAAGCGCACAGAGCACCACAAAGAAGATCGCTCTCATGAGTAGAGCTTCATCCCGCAATTATAAGAGTCTTCTGAGGATCCATTTTTCATTTTGCAAGGTCACCTTACAGGACTGCCGAAATCAAAAGAGGGGAACTTTATGCTGGCTACACACAGAACCTTCCGGGTCCGGATTCACCGGATTGCACCTTCCAACGCATATGATGAGAGGGGTTACGTTCGAATACTGAAGTCTTTGGGATGAATATCCATCCTAAACATGACCCGGCTGGCTGACGATTCCTGTTAAATAACATAATTGCATATATCCCATTGAAAGGGGGATTTGATGCGAGATACCCGGTGGAGACTGCCTTTTTCATACCTCCTCATGGGAATCCTTTTTCTTGTCATCGTCGCTGTATTAATCGCCGGGTTATGGATAAATTATGAGAATTCGAAGAACCATACCGTCGAGAATGCAGAACGGCTCCGGGTCATGACGGAATCGCACATGGATAATTCGTTCAGGATGATTGACACCGGGTTGAAGCTGTACGACAACACCTACAACCAGAAGATGCAGGATGCGTTCGGAATCGTCATGGCAGAATATCTCCAGGCAGGAGGAGAGCCCTCCCTGATGGACCTTCCCTCCCTGAAAAACAGGATCGGGGGGATGGAAATCCACGTGATCAACGATCAGTGTGTCATCGAGCATTCATCGTCACCGGGGGATATAGGGCTCGATTTTTCAATTATCTACCCCGATTTCTGTGTATATCTCCACAAGATTCAGAACACTTCGGGCTATTACCCTGACAGGGTCGTGATGGAATGGTTCACCGGGAACCTCACAAAATACGGATATATGCCCACACCCGATCACCAGTATATTCTCGAGCTTGGGCTTCATTCAGACGCATTTACGAGGGATCGGATGGAACTCCAATATCGCGATGTGATAGACGAGGTCAGGACATTCAATCCTTACCTGGAAGAAGTCCTCCTGTTCCAGAAACAGAAGAGGCTGATCTACAATACCACCTATATTCCCACCCTTGAAGAATCGGAGATGCTCGATTACATCCTCTGGAAGAACCGGTCTACCCAGATAGTGAAGGACAATGGTGCGGGAAAGACCATCGTCTGGCAGGTCATCGACCTCCGTGACCCGGATTATGCCGCTGACAAGAGTGTATTTGCAAAACTCACCTATAATGATGCACTGGTGAGAGAAGAACTGGACCAGATTGCAATCCTGCATGGCTTTGCCGCATTGCTCGTCATTCTTTCAGGAGGGCTTATCGCCATCATGGTCTCGCGAAAACTTTCGAGGCCTATCGAGAGACTAGTCGAGGATGTCAACATAATTGCAGAAGGGGATCTGAATCATGCGGTCAGGCCCGCTCCAGGCTTCGAACTTTCCAACCTTTCCGGGAGCATCCAGGTCATGGTCGACCGGCTGAAGGCACAGATCCGCCAGTGCGAGAAGAGCGAGGAACGCTTCACGGAACTCGTCCAGCTCCTCCCCCAGGGGGTTTTTGAGACCGATCTCAACGGGAACATCACTTTTGCCAACCCCATCGCGTTCGAGGTCTTTGGGTATAACCCGGAAGATTTCGAGAATGGAATCAACATATTCGACATCCTCGCACCCGACGAACAGATACT
>DUGV01000282.1 GCA_013331225.1 Methanolinea sp. | reverse complement strand
TGCCGAACCGAGGACAACGGTCTTTCCGCCGATCACCACAGGATGGTTCCTGATCTCGGCAACCACGCGGCTCCCGTCTTTTTTGTGTATCACGAATTCCTCGGGACCGGTGGGTGTGCCTTCGACGTGCCGGGCAAGGAGTCCGATGGCTTTTGGGACCTCTTCAGGGGAGAGGATACCTGCCTCGAGGAAGTTTTTCCCGATGAGATCTCTCCTTGGATAGCCGATCAGGTTCTCGGCTGCAAAGTTTCCATCCACGAATGTCCCCCGGAGATCAGTAAGGAAATACGCATAGGGGGCATATTCAAAGAGCAGTCTCAGCCGCTCCTCTGACGCGGCTTTCTGCCCTTCCATTATCACCTTGTCGGTGATGTCCTGCCCAATGCAGGAAATCCCTGTCACGTTTCCTTCAAGGTCGCAGAGAAGTGTATTGTTCAGGTCGATCTTTCGTACCTTTCCTTCCCTTGTCCTGATGCTGCACGTGAAATAGAGCGCGTTCAGGTCCCCATCCATCGCGGAGAGGAAGAACTGCTCAACCATGCGCTGTTCGTTGTCGGGGATGAATGTCTCTGTCCAGGACTTACCCACCAGGTCCGCCTTCTCGTATCCAGTGAGGGTCAGGAGAAACGCATTGCAAAAACTGATCGAAAGGTTCCTGTCCAGCTGGAAGGCGATAAGGCGTGCATTCTCGAGCGATTCACGAAACCTCCTCTCGCTCTCGAGAAGTTCCTTCCTGGCCTCGTGTCTGCGCACAGCCTCCCTTATCATATAGAGAAGCTCGAGGAAGTTAAGCCTGGGATCTCCCCTCTTCTGGAGGTAATAATCAGCACCGTAATTGAGCGCCTTGATGACAGTCTCCTCCTGGCCTTTGCCAGTGAATACGATGATGGGAGTGTCATTACCCCGGCCCTTGATCATCCTCAGGAAATCGATGCCATTCATGCCGGGCAATTCGTAATCAAGGACGATTGCATCGTAATGAGTGGTGTTCAGGGCGTCGAGGGCCTCGGTGCCGGACATGCACGTGTCTATCCGCATCTCCTCTTCCTTCTCGAGGAAACGGCATATGAGATCAAGCAGATCGGGGTCGTCATCGACCAGGAGGATTTGCATCATCTCTTCTATCTCCGGCAAGGAACCGTTTCAGCAGCGCGTGGAACCGCGCATTCCAGGATGATAGTCATGGCACCTGGAGTCTTTTTATCCTTCCGCTCCTTTATGGTGGTATCCGCGATGAAATAGCAGGAGAAAAAAATCCATGCCTGGCGTGGGAACGCATCTCCGTTTCGCACACAGAAAAGGGTGTCACTCCCTGACGGGAGTTTAAAAGAGTTCCGTGCATCCCCGGGGAAAAAAGACTGGACTTCGCTTCCCACTGTACGGCCGAAAGGATCAACGGGATCATCCTCGATAACGATTGCAGGATCACGCTGCCCGGCCGGCATTGTATTCGCGGACAATGATCCCCTCGCGGTCCCCAGAGAAGAGCGCGTGGAGGTCCCTGCAGGAGACCACGAAAAGCCTGTCATGGATAAGGGCAGTCAAATCCTGTTTCTTTCTCGCGAGCACCGGGGAGAGCCACGCGATTCCTTCCTGTTCACCCTCGTCATTGAGTATCATGGCGTTCCGGTCTGAAAATAGTCCACCTAGCTCTTCGGGGGGGACATAGAAGATGCGGTCCCCAAGGGAAAGGGACATCCCCTTTCCAGAACGCCGGGCCGTGCCCGCCCGGGTAAAGACAGATACCGGTGCCTGCCTCATGATGTCACCGGTTATTCTGTTGTTCTTCTTCACATGTAAACCTGGCGTCAGACGACAAATTGGGTTCAGATTGATGAATAAACGTTAAAATGCAGGATTCAAACTTCACAGATGCGGGGTCGGATCTGCGTGTGCGCCATGCGAAAAGACCGCTTTGGGAATCGGTGGCGTCAGCAAGTGGCACATAATCCGTCAGACATTTGTCTGACAGATTGTGCGCTTCTCAGACAAAATGCCTGCATTTTTGCCTCAAGTAGAGATTGTAAAGTGATTTGCGATTATTTTCCAAAAAGTTTATATGGAGGACAATACAACAAAAAATGTGAAACCAACATGGTTCAGTGTCAGTTAATGCTGATACTCCAATTGATCGTTGCCTGATACTCTCACGCATCAATTGAAGAACCACTGCCTGGACCATGGTGGTCATTTCCTTTGAGTTCTCCTTCTGCCAATCAATATCTCCTTAAGAAAAGTCGTAACTCCGGTCATCCGCGTTATTTTCGTTTTCAGCCAACGAATGTCAGCCAATCATGACATAGACAAGGATGGAGAGGAGGAAGACCAGGAGGAGCATTCCTGCACTCAGTACCGGGATGAAGAGGAGAATGGTATTGACGGTGCTCGCCATCTGGGTGATCCGATGGGAACCGAATACCACGACCCCCTCGCACCAGGCAGTGCTCCCCGCGGTTTCTGCAGGGGCCATGTCTGCGAGGGCCTGGCGAAGCGCCGCATCCACACACGGGATGATCTCGGTGACCGGGACATGGAGGCCGACGGGGTTCTTTCCGCTCACCGTATTGACCACGTGGGAATCGGTCGTCATCACTTCGGCCTCGTCAACTGATTCGAGTAAAAAATCCCGTATGGTCTCCCTTACCCCGCTCTCCATGTTGTTTCCGTCAATCAGAAGGTAGGCGGTGCTCTGTTCTCCTGCCCGCACAACAGCGAGCTGGATGCCCTGGTCTCCAAATCCCTGTTCGCGGGAGAAGGGGACCTGCACATGCGCGATGCCAAGCTCCAGCGAAAACCTCGGCATCCCGGGTGTCTCGTCAATCGCTTTTATCCCCGCATGGTAATACTCCATCGCAAGCCTGGTCGCGGGGAGGACATAGGTGATATCCCCGGCATAGCAATTGTGGGCATCGATGAACGCGATGTGCGGGAAGGACCGGTGCCCCTCGGCCATGATGGTCATTCCGATGTTGAAGTCAAGGTCCTCGGTCCGTTCGGGTGACCTGGTACTTACCATCAGGAGAGTATCGCGAAAGACCTGGCAGAGGAGTGATACTGATCCCTCCTGGTACCGGACCGAACGGGTTGCGGAACTAGAAAAGACGAGGTTGTCCCTGGATGCGACCACTGCCTGCACGAGCTTGTCAATCTCTTGCTCAGATACAAGGTTGAAGTCATGAGTGGCGGCCCCGTGCGGGACCATCACCATCTCGGAGAATCCCGACTGCATCCCCCTTGGGAGGTTTCCGCCCCCGATCTCCCCCATGGGCCCGGGGTGCACGTTCGGGACAGTGAGGAGGAGGCCAGTCTTTTCGTTCCTGCGAAAGAATAGGGTGACCTGCGGCACGGTCACCTCCTCCCCGATCTTGCGGAAGAAGTCCTCGAGGGCTTTTGACCCGTCTGTCAGGTGCGCAAGGAACGAGTTGAGAAAATCCAGGCCCCTGATTTGGAATGTCCGGTAAAGGGGCCTGTCGATTGCCCACACAAGCAGGATGAAGCCGAGGCCGAAGAACACCTGGAGGACAAGTGCAAGGACAAAAAAATTCCCAGGAAAAAGGACCATTCCCATGGCAATCCCCGCCAGGCTCTGGCTTGCTGCCGGGAGAATCATCCGGAGGACCCGGTAATCCGCGATTGCAACCAGGACGAGAAGCCGGAGGCCCAGGATTATGCCCAGTGAGATAGCGTAAAAGAGGGGGAGCATCGACTGGGAGATCGTCAGGGATGAGAGGGTGATGATCACCCCGAAGAGGGTACAGGAGAGCGCCAGGAGCGCGGACCTGTTCCAGGTCATGGGACGCCCGATCAGTTCCACCGCGGGCTTCGTCACAAGGAATGCGAAGAGGGCCGGGATGGTGAAGGCACGCGTCCCGAGCCAGAGCGGGGATCCGAGTTTCAGACTGACCCCATCCAGGATGAACCCGAGCAGCAGGAGAAGGGCAAGCGAGATTGGCCAGGACGGGGCATTGAAGAGGTAGCGCCCCAACCGCTCGATCTTCAACTCCCCCCCCATCACTGACATGTCCACTCACACCCGGGAACGCTGAGCTTCTCCTGCCCCGGGCTCAATCACTGGAACATCCCCGAATACCTGCCGGAACCTCGTCTCCATCTCCTCCCATGAGGGGAGGTTGTTCTGGCACCCGGTGACTTCGACGGCAAAAGAGGCGGTCACCGTCCCGATACGGCAGCAATCCCGGGGGGAGTATCCCCGCCTGAACGCCGCGAGGAACCCTGCACGGTAGGCATCCCCCGCGCCAGTAGGATCTGCCATCCTGACGCGTATCGCGGGGATATGGGAGCACTCTTCTCCATGGAAGTACTCGCTTCCTCCTGCCCCCATCGTGAAGACCGCCAGAGGGACGCGGGCGGCGAGGCCCTCCCTTGAGAGGCCGAGAGTCCGGCACATGCTCTCCACTTCGTGCTGGTTCGCAAAGAGGATATTGATGTGGGAAAGAATGGCGTCCAGCTGGGTACGGCTGTACCTGTGCAGGTCCTGCCCCGGGTCGAACGTGGAGAAGGCTGCCTTCTCTGCGACGCGGGTGTTGAAGTCCGGATCGGCCGTGGCCATGTGGACGAAAGGGAGGGCAGGGGCCTCTGAGTCGGAAAAGATGCGGGACGCTCCCCATTCAAAGAACGTGATCTGGTCCCCATCCTCGTCCGTGAACATGAACGCGGTGGCAGTGTGGGCATCGGGAACCTCGAAGAACCGCTGGTTCAAACCAAGCGATTTCTGCCATCGATCATACTCGCTGCCGGGAAAATCTCCCCCAATCGCGCTCACGAGGGTACAGGGCTCGCCGAGCCTGGCGATGCCAGCGGCAATATTGGCTGCTCCCCCGCCGAAGTATACCTTCCGCTCGGTAATGGTGGCAGACCCGTTCCTGGGCGGGAAAGCGGGGACCCTGCAGATGTGGTCGATGGCGGTATGGCCGACGACGTATATCACAGTGCGCAGACCTCCTTGACTTCCAGGGGGACGTCGCGGAGGGCTTTTCCAATCACGGATCTCGCGATGCGGGTGGCGTGTTCGGGCGACTCGGCACGAAAGACTTTCATCTCGAGGAGGAGCCCGACAAGGGCGGTGCGCGCTACCACCAGCGCACTGTTCAGTTCACCTTCGCAGAACGGGCAGGCGAGCATGCCCACCTCCACCTCCACGTAGGCTGCTACCGGGTTCAGCCTCTTTCCTGCCTCGCTGATGGCAATGCTCACCGCATCCTCGAGCGATGAGACATCCTTCACCACCCATGCGCCTTCAAGTATTACACGATAATCTGGCATTCCTGGTCCCTCACCATAACTGGTGGTGCACGTGTTCAACCACCGGCATTCGTTCTGTAAAGCTCCCGGGCGAAAAGCCCTTCCCTACGCAGAGGATTGCGATCGGCCGGACATGGGGCGGAAGATCGAGCATATCCCGCACCTCGTCGTCCTGGAACGAGCCGACCCAGCACGTATGGAGCCTTTTTGCATGAGCCGCGAGCATCATGTAGGTGCAGGCAATGGTCGCGTCCTGGATGGCAAAGAGGACACCCCTGTCGCCATATCTTGACATGGATCTCACGTAATTCGCACATACTACAAGGAGCAGGGCGGCAGATACAACATGCTCCTGGCCGAAAGAGGCCTCTGCCACCCTCTCTTTCTCCTCCTGCCCGTCCACGATGACAACGTCCCAGGCCTCGAGGTTTCCCGCACTTGGGGCGGTGCTTGCGCAGTCCAGGATATAGGTGAGGTCGGCGTCGGGCACTTCGCGTGTGTCGTATTCCCTCACCGAGCAGCGCGACACAAGGAATTGAAGGAATTCAGATGAGTCCATGTGCTTCGAGAACCTGCCACGACCCCTGGGCTGCAGTAGTGACTGCACTGATGGACTCGCTTATTTTCAGGGACGCCGCCCCGTAATTCTCGCTCTCAACCGTGCTGATCGATTCCGAGAGGAGGTTGATAGCACGCCGGAAGTCCGACATCTCGGTCCCTTTCCAGGCAAATTCAAGTTCTGAACGGACGGCTTCAAGGAGGAGTACGAGCATCCGTTTTCCGCCGGCGCGTTCTGATTCAGGGAACCCTGCGAGTGCGATGGTGAGCTGCGAGGAGATAATCAGTTCACTCTTCGCCCGTTCGGCGAACTGGTAACCTTTCACCGCTTTCTTCAGATCCATACTTTCACTGTACTGCAGGGATACAAGATACTTCTGTGATCTAAGTCAAATGGCCAAAAAAAAATTGAGAATCGGAGATATATTGTGGTTATCTGCCAGATTTCTGCTTGGCGCCGAGCACCGAGACCTTGGGCCTCCGCATGGCTTTCCTGACCATGGGGTTTGCCTGCGGACCGGACTCTGAAGAGCGCCCGCCGCGCCCGCCGCGTCCTCCACGGCCACCGCGTCCTCCACGGCCACCGCGGAAACCTCCCTGCCCTTCGCCGGTCAACTGCTCGAGCTTCCGGAGCGAGGCTCCCGCCTTGAACCGCTGGTTCGGCCCCGGTTTCTTCAATTCACCCTCAGACTTTGGCACCAGGCGTATCTGCCCCTTAACGCCTTTCACCTGCGTCCATTGTACGGATCCTGTTTTTCCCATAGGCAAACTCCTTAATTTGTTTGCGATGTGGTCTTTTAATACTTTGGACCTCTCCCGTGCGGAATGAGAGGTCACCTGCCTGAAAGTGCCTGGTCTAGCGCGGCTTTCAACACCTGGGAGACTTTTTTGCCGTCCACCGCGCCCCCCACTTCCTTCATCATCACTCCCATCAGGGGACCAAGGGCGCCCATGCCCTTCTCACTCACAAACGTCATCCTCTCGGATACGATGCGTCTTGCGAGGGCGTCGAGGTCGGTCCCTGCAACCGTCGCCTCGACAGCCTGCATGGCTGTCTCTGCGGATTCTCCCTGGACGATCCTTCTGAGGACGTCGGGGATCGCCTCCTTGCCCACTCGTTCTTCCACGACCCCTTTCAGCACCTGCAGGACTGCCGGCATCACCGCGTTGCCAGCCGCATCGCAATCGGCCACGAGTGGGCGGATATCGAGCCCATCCCGCGAGAGTTCCTTCAAGGTTGCAATGAGAGTCCTGGCAGAGAGCGTGGCGGGGATGCCGAGCCCCACAGACCTCTCATATAGGGGGAGGTGCTCGGAGTATGCCACCTGCTTTGCCACCGCCGCATCGAGGCCATGCGCCGTCATATACCTCTCCGCCTTTGCCTGCAGGAGCTCGACACGGGGGATATCCTCCCAGTATTCAGGGGAGATTGTAACGGGGAGCACGTCGGTCTCGGGGTACATCCTCGCGGCCCCGGGCAGCGGCCGCATGTACGAGGTGCTTCCCCCCTCAAGCATCTTTCTCGTCTCTTCGGGGACCCCGAGAAGGGCCAGTTCCGCCCTTCGGATGACCTGCTGGCAGGCGCACCCGGCCTGTCGGGGGGTTCCTGCCACGATGACGATGCAGTCCGACTCTCCTGCACCGACCATATCCCGAAGCGCGGTCACTTCTTCTGCGTTCACGCCGTAGGCAGGAAGCTCGTCGGTGTGGAAGATGCCACCCACCCCGCACTTCTTTGCATAGTCCGAGAGCTCGCTCCCAAGCCTCCTGGCCGGCTGGATCTCATCCCCGACAAGGCCGGCAAACCCGGCGAGGGTGACGGCCATGATCCGGGAGGCCTTCTTCAGGATCCCTGACCCAGTGTGGGAAAAGATCTCCGTGACATCCACAGGAGTCCCCGAAACAGAAGCGCCGCGTTCTTTCAGGCGGTCCCTGATGGAGAGGAGCCGCTCCTGCCTCTCCACTTCCCTCCGAACCACCTCTGCGATGAGGTCCAGTTCCTGGACGCCTTTGATCTCTACGCGGGCGCCGCCGCTGATCGAGATGTTGATATCCTGCCGGATCGTCCCCAGGCCCCGCTTCACTTTCCCCGTTGAGCGGAGCACCATTCCCAGGTACTCGGCAATCTCCTGTACCTCTTCGGGCGTGTGCATGCAGGGTGAAGTGGTAATCTCCACCAGGGGGATACCGAGGCGGTCAAGGGAGAAGACCTCGTCCTTTACCCGCTGGGCAGCCTCCTCCTCTATGCAGATCGTCTCTATGGTCCCCCCGTTCGGAAGCGTTCCGTTCACGGCAACCAGTGCAGTCCGCTGGAAGCCGCTGGTGTTGGAGCCGTCGATGACGAGCTTCCGCATAGTGTGCACCTGTGGTATCGGGGCCATCCCGAACATCTTTGCAATCTGGAGGCAGGTTGCGAGTGCCTCGGGGTTGAGGGGTGCGGGCGGCTCCTCGTCATTCTCTACGAGGCACGTGCTGTCGTAGGTGTAATAGAGAAACCGCCGGAAATTCTTCATCTCTTCGCGCGCCGCCCGGTCAATCTCCCCGAGTTCGCTCTCGGTCGCACGTAGGTAACGCGAGAACTCGCCGTCATGCTCCTCGAACGGTCGAAGCAAAGTCGGGCACCTGCAGAAGAGTTTCTCCCTCGTGTTCAGCTGCTGGTGGATCTCGATCCCGGCAACGAGACCAAGGGCATTATAATCCATGCAGCGACCTCCGTGTATACTCGCCTTTCTGGTTCTCCTGCATCATGCAGCGTGCTCTCTCAGCATCCGGCTCGTTCCCGAGCACCCACATCATCTTTACAAGCGCTGTCTCGGGAAGCATGTCCTCCCCCTCAACCACGCCTATCCTGATCAGGTCTCTCCCTGTGTCGTAGACGCGGTCACACACCCTGCCGTGGAGACACTGGGATGTCATCACGACGAGCGTGCCCTGGTCGATCAGCTCCCGTATCGCGGGGATGAGGGAGGTGCTGACGTGGCCGAGCCCGCTCCCGGCAATCACGAGCCCTTTTACATCCGCACACGAGCTGATCAGGTCAGGTGACATCCCGGGGAAAAATGAGATGAGACCGCACGACGGTTCGAGCCGGTCATGGAGCGCAGGCTCGCAGGCACCCCTCCTCACCGCACCTGGGGAGAGTTTCACTTCGAGCGACGGGTAGTCCACGAATCCCAGGGGAGGGGTCCCGATGCTCTGGAACGCATCGCGCCGTGAGGTGTGCATTTTCCTGACCCTGGTCCCGCGGTGGATGGCGCAGCGGTCATCGCTCGTAGTCTCGTGCATCACTACTGCCACCTCCCCGAGGTCTCCGACCGCAGTGCTCGCACTGCAGAGCGCATTCATCACGTTGTCCGAGCTGGGGCGGTCCGCCGATCTCTGCGAGCCTACGAAGACCACCGGCACGGGAGTATCGAGCATGAAGCTCAGCGCGGCCGCCGAATAGGCCATGGTGTCGGTGCCGTGGGTGACGATGACCCCCCGTGCCCCGTCCTGTATCTCCTCGTACACGGCCCTTGCCAGTTCCTGCCAAATCGAAGGAGTCATGTTCTCGGAGAGGATGGTGTAGAGCTTCCTTGTCCGGCACCTGGCGATCGCGCTGAGTCCCGGGATCGCGCGAAGGATGTCCGCGGCATCGAACTGGCTCGTCACCGCCCCGGTCCGGTAATCTATCCTGCTTGCGATCGTTCCCCCTGTGGAGACGATCGAGATGAGGGGAAGCGACGGATCCTGCTCAACCTCGGCTCTCTCAACCCTCAGGGGAGAAGGGCGCTCTATGAGCGTGCAGTCCCCGGGAAAAACCCCTATATTGTACCCGCTGTCCATCTTCAGGACCGCCATGCCGTCCCGGTCGGTAATATAGGTCCCTCTCCGCCCGGTGCCGCCGACAGTGCAATTCACGAGGTCGCCGGGAAGAAAGCCGCTCATTTCCCTACCTCTTTCTTCGCATCGCTGATAAGGCGGCGGACGGATTCAGCATAATGCGCCATTCTTTCTTCGAGTGACCGGAGATCTTCGTGGAGTGCAGTCCTCCTCGAAGAGAGAGAGATCCTGACTGCGAACGGCGAGGGACTTCCAGGAGCCCTCCGCCGTTCGATGCAGGCCCGCACGTCGAGCGCTGCGGCAATTTCTTCATCCCTGATCCCCATCTTCGAGGGGGGCTGAATTCCCATCTCCTCGGCCGCCTGGTCAAGTGCAGGGATATCGAGAGCCCCCTTCTGGATGGCCTTTCCCACAAGGGTATGCGCCGTCCGAAAGGCGAACCCGTGCGACTGGACCAGCATGTCTGCGACGTCCGTTGCGGTGGAGAAGCCTTTTCCGGCTTCGCCTGCCATCACGGCAGTATTGAATGTGGCAGAAGAGAGCATGTCGATGAGGAGCCGGGTGCTGTGCTTTGCGTCCCGTATCCCTCTCCAGAGGTGTGGGTTGAGTTCCTGCAGGTCTCGGTTGTAACTCAAAGGAAGTCCCTTGACGATTGCGAAGGATGCAGTGGCAGAGCCAAGGACCGATGCGGCCTTGGCCCGCATCACCTCTGCCGTATCGGGGTTCTTTTTCTGCGGCATGATGGAGCTCGTGGAGCAGAAGGCGTCATCGAGCTCCACGAACCTGGCAAAGCCTGAGCTCCACACCACCAGCTCCTCGCAGACCCGGCTTGCATGGGTCATCATGATAGAGAGGCAGGAGAGTACCTCCAGGGCAAAGTCGCGCGAGGAAACGGCATCCATGGTATTCTCGAGCACTCCCTGGAAACCGAGGAGCCCGGCGACAAATTCTCTCTGGACCGGGTAACTCGTGGAGGCAAAAGCGGCGGAACCGAGCGGGCACCAGTCAACCCGTGAGAGCGCCCCGGAAAGCCTCTGGTAATCCCTTGCAAACGCTGCCTCGTGGGCGAGAAGGTGGTGCGCAAGCGTGGTAGGCTGGGCGTGCTGAAGGTGGGTGAACCCAGGCATGACAGACTCTATGTGCTCCCCGGCAAGGTCAAGCAGCACCTCCCTCATACGGATGAGGATGGAGAGCTGGCGTACGAGGTCATCCCTCACGCGAAGCCGGATGCAGGTCGCCACCTCGTCGTTCCTCGATCGCCCTATGTGCAGCCTTCCCCCTGCATCCTCGCCGATAGTGGCGATGAGGAGGGTCTCGATGCCCGCATGGATATCCTCGAACCGGTCGTCGAAGGCCGCTTCAGGGATCCCATTTTCATACAGCTCCAGGAGTGTTTCCAGTAGTCTTCCCGCCTGCTCCTTTCCAATAATCTTCTGCCGGGAGAGCATCAGCACATGTGCGATGTCTACCAGGATGTCTGCATCGGCGATGCAACGATCCGCACCCATTGAAGAGAGAAAATGCATCATCTCTCCTGAACGCTCACCGGTGAGCCGTCCCCTGCGCACCACGTCCTGCTCCATCCTAAACCATAACCTCGCGTATAACTAGGACGCTGGAATGAGATTAAAGCCACGCTTTCCGGGCCGCAAGTTCAATTGCCCTCTGGACTGATTCACGAGGGATGATCGTGGCGACCGGTACCTTCACCAGCTGCTCGATGACGCTGCTGACGATGGGTGCGCAGACAATGGCTACCGCCCCCTCCCGTTCGGCCCTGACCGCGGCGACGATGGCCTCTTCCATTGTGTGGACCGGATACTCGCGGATTCTAACCTTCCTGCCATCGACTTCGGCATTCCGCTCCAGTATCACGTCGAGAACAGGCCGTGCCGCGATCAGGCCGATAAACTCCCCCTCGGAAGAGAGGGTGATCCTCCTCATTGCCTGGACGATCGCACGCAGCGTGGTGAGATTCGGAGACCTCTTTCCATGCAGCATCTTGTAGAGGGAGCTCGGAGCGACCCCGCTCTTTTCGGCAAGCTCCCTGACGCTTATCCTCAGGTCACGCTGCATGACCTCGCGGAGGGCATGCACGAACTCATCGTCAGAGATGAGTGCTGCATTCACGAGCCTGTCGACCGGGTCTCTTTGCATGGGAGTTCCTGGAATGTGAGTTTGGGAGTTCCCGTGGTATAACCTTTTTGTCCATTTGCACCGGATATGATCTCTCCTTGTCACAATATTTAACCCAATAATACTATTAATCTCAAATTTTTGCTACAAATAGACAGTAAATAGTCATCTTTCGGAGAATTTATTTGTGCATATGAGAACAGTGTGTGCATGAAGTATTCGCATGTGTGTGCAATCATCGGTGTCATACTCTGTGCGGCCCTGATCGCAGGCTGCATCACACCTACCCAGCCCCAGGGGACTCCCACCCCCACCGTTTCCCCTTCAGGTGGCGATGTAATCGTCACGTACACCAAGGGGACCGGGCCTATGCCCACTCTGCTTGGGACGGACCAGATCGACGGCTATATCGCCTGGCAGCCCTTTGTCGAGGTCCCGCCCATGGCAGGGATCGGAAAGATCCTTCTGTATTCCGGCGACCTGCCTCCCCAGGGCAAGTGGAAGGACCACCCATGCTGTGTATTCACCGCCAACCAGAAGGTGATCGCCCAAAATCCTGACCTCACCAATGCCCTGACTGCATCGATGATCCTCGCCACCCAGTACCTTGAAGAGCACCCCGAGGAGAGTGCCGAGATCGTGGCGGACTGGCTTGCAGGGAAAGGCAACTTTACCTACGGAGAGATCTCGGTCTCATCGGTAGACGTGCTGAAGCGCGCCTTCCCCACGGTGAAGTTCGTGAATGACCCGACCGACAAGTGGATGGACTCAAATATCGAATTCGTCCATGCATTGAGAGAGCTGGAGGTTCTCACCGGTTCCCTGAAGGCCTCCTCTGACGCTGATTCAAAGACCATTCTCTTTGACACGGCGCCATACAATGCGGCACAGTCCATGATCGGCGCCGGGAAGATTACCACACCCACACCCGTGAAGGGATCGGTTGGAATCGGTTACCTGATGTCTGACCACCACGCGGCCCTGTTCGTGGCCATCAAGAAGTGGGAGTACTTCAACGATACATACGGCATCGCCATCAAACCCAGGGATACCGCCGCATCCAGGCCGGATATCGCCGACTTCATAGTCAACGGAGAAAAAGTTGCTGAGATCAAGCTGATATCGGGTGATGCAGGCCCGCAGCTGATGCAGTTGATGGCAACTGATAATATCCAGTATGCACTGGTCGGAAACCCGCCTGCAATCTCCGCGGCCGACAAGGGCACCCCTGTCAAGATCATCATGTCCATCAATTCAGAGGGCTCCGGAGTCGTGGTGACCGAGGACTCTCCTGCCAATGACTGGAACAGCTTCGTTGCATGGGCAAAGGAGCGCTCTGCGGCCGGAAAGCCGCTCAGGATCGCGGCTCCCGGAAAGGGATCAATCCAGGACGTCATGATCCGGTACTCCCTCGAAACAAGTGGTTTATCAATAAAGGAAGGATAACCTTAGGGGACAATGAGGTATCTCCGGTTCCTCCTCCCCATTCTCCTTGTCATTGGGTGGGAGGTTGCGTCGTGGGTTGTCAACAATCCCTTTATCGTCCCGTCCCTTGAGACCGTAATCCCCATCCTCCTGCACCCGTTCAGCCCCGAATATACGCTTGGGACCGGGAGCATGGTGGAGAATGCACTTATCAGTATCCAGCGCGTGGGCCTTGGTTTCCTTGTCGCCGCAGTCGTGGCGATACCGATCGGCATCCTGATGGGAAGGTCGGCATTCCTCAACGACTTCTTTGATTCAACAATCGAGCTGCTCAGGCCAATTCCCCCACTTGCCTGGGTCCCTCTCGCACTCGCCTGGTTCAAGATCGGGCTCACTTCCATTGTCTTCATCATCTTCATAGGTGCATTCTTCCCGATACTCCTGAACACTGTCGATGGCGTGAAATCGGTGAAGAAGACATGGCTCGAGGTCGCGACCACGCTTGGGGCGAAGGAACAGCAGATCATGACAAAGGTCGTGCTCCCCGGCGCCGCCCCCACCATCTGGACCGGCCTTCGCGTGGGGTTCGGGATCGCCTGGATGTGTGTCGTCGCCGCGGAGTGGCTGCCGGGCATCTCGCAGGGGCTCGGGTATCTTATCCTCTATGCCTACAACTTTGGCCAGACCAACCTGATCATTGCCGGGA
>DUGV01000295.1 GCA_013331225.1 Methanolinea sp. | reverse complement strand
CTCCGGTATCTGGCAATGAAATCAATATAGCACCAGTTGAAGGCATTTCCGATGTGAAACGTGCCGGTGGGATAGGGGGGTGGGGTGTCGATGATGAACTTGGGCTTCGTGGATGCCGGGTCAAAATAGTTGTCTTCATCGCGCCAGGCGTCCTGCCAGCGCCGTTCCACCTCCGAATATTCGTAATTCTTGGGGAGATCCAAAGACGGCGACATTTTCTCAATATGGGTCTTTGCAGGAGATATATCTAATCGAATGCAAATACTGGCAGACTGGCCGGCATCTCCGGAATAAGACTGATTCAGGGGAAACGGCTCTGTATTGCGTTCCTGTCTTGCGCAGACAAAAGCTCTTATCTTGTCCGGACCAACAAAAAAAGAATGATGAACCGACTGGGGGAGCGACTCGCTGCCGTTCTCGTGCTCTCTTTCATCCTTATCGCACCCTTTGTCCAGCCCCCGTGGTTCCTCGCGATCATGGTGGTGCTCTTCTCGCTGGTTCTCTATCTTATCAATAAGACGCGGTTTCTCGCGATGGCCCTCATCCCTATTGCCCTCCTTTATGGTATCACCATCCTCCCGCTTCTCGTCTTTTCATGCACTCTCACGATTATGGTGATGGGAGAGCTTGCGTTCAGGGAGACAGAGGAGCGGCTCTATTCTTACATCGCCTATATTGCCGCGGCACTGGTAGGCTGCACGCTCGTGATGGCCTACCTTGGGACCTGGGCGCCGCTCGTGGTGCTCTTTGGCGTCGTGGTCGCCGTTCTCCTCAAGGCAATCCTCAAGGAGCGGGAGGACGCCCTGATGATCGAGGCCCTTGGTATCGCCATGACCATGTTCCTCATATATGAACTGAATTATCATGCCGATATGGCGCTGATCGGTATCGCCGTTGCAATCGCCTTCTCTTTTGCATACTTCTCGTACCGTGCAAAGACAGCCGACGTGAGCGGTCTTTTCTCTGCAGCGCTGATTGGAATCATCCTCATCATCTTTGCGGATATCCGCTGGTTTCTGGTGGTCCTGGCGTTCTTCATCATGGGCTCTGCCAGTACAAAATACAAGTACGACTATAAACTCCGGATTGGCGTCGAGCAGGTTCATGGGGGTGCCAGGGGGTACCTGAATGTCTTTGCGAACGGGGGTGTCTCTGCCGCCGCTGCAATTCTCTGGGGAGTGACAGGGTCCCCCGTATTCCTCGCCCTCTTCGTGGGAAGCGTGGCAACAGCTGCAGGCGACACCATGGCAAGCGAGATCGGGGTGACGGGGGGCACACCATTCCTCATCACCACGTTCGAGCGTGTCCCCGCGGGCACGAACGGGGGAGTGACTCTTACAGGGGAGGGCGTTGCGCTTGTCGGCGCCTTTGTCATCTCACTGCTTGCGTTTCTCCTTGGCATCGTCGATCTCCCGACCGCTGCGGCCTGCATGCTTGCAGGGTTCATCGGGACCAATATCGACAGCGTGGTTGGGGCATTGATGGAGAACCCGGGGCTTGTCGGAAATGCCGGCACGAACTTCCTTGCGACGCTTGGCGGAGGGGTCTGTGCAATAGCCCTCTCATATCCGTGGTGGTAAGGGAGGAACCTCTTTCTGAAAGGCCCCCTGGTTGCAAAAACCCCCACTATCTATCATGCCAGGGCAGTCATTTCACCGGGATGTGCGGGAGAGAGGGTGGCGCCAGGTGCCATTGTTTCGAATTTGAGGTAGAGGGGCCAGAGTGTATATTTCATGAAAGATGGAATGGTATACCAGGAATGGTGATGGGGAAATGGAGAGGAGCGAAGAATACTTCTGCCCTGTGTGCGATGAAGAGACCGGTCACGAGGTGATCTCGCGGGGAAGGAACCCGATTGCCAGGTGCCTCTCGTGCGGGAGCGTTCACCCCTATTCACCGGAAAAAGAGAAGAAGCTTGTCCAGGTGAAGGCCATCGTCAGCGCCGAAGGGACATCGAGGGTCTGCAGGGTCGAGATGGAGGAGGGCGAGCCCTGCCGTGTGGGAGACCATTTTGTGGCAGAGTGCGGTGACGAGTATATCGGTGTTGAGGTGATGGCAATCGAGCGCGGTGAATCGAGGGTAAGAAAAGCGATCCGCAGCGAGATTGCCACGCTCTGGACGAGAAAGGTTGAGGAAGTGGCGGTGAGGATCTCTCTTCATTCGGGCCGGACCACCGCGTCTCTTCGGACTCTGGTGCCAGGGGAAGAGCCGTTCGTGATAGGGGAAGTCTACAAGGTTGGCCAGAAGAGGATCAGGATCTCCAGGATCAAGATGCGGAGGGGGATGATGCTCCGCAGGGAGGGTGCAAAGGCCATTGCCCGCGAGATCCGGAGGATTTTTGCGTATCCGCTATAGGTGCCGGCGGATTGCCTCGCTGAGCTGCTCCTGGTGAACCAGCCCCTCGAAACGTTCCAGTTCTTTTCCCTCACGGACAAAGAGTATGGTTGGGGTGACACTCAGGCGGTGCTCTTTGATGAGTGAGCGTCCCTTCGTAGGGTCGATTGCGATCCTCTCCACCTTCACCCCGCAGTTCCTCTCCACCTCAAGTAGTATCGGTTCCTGTTCGCTGCAGGCCATGCACCCATCCTGGGAGAAATAGAGTATCCGGATTGCCATGCAGAAAAAAACGAGGGGGGATTATAAAAAAGCTATGGAATTTTTCAGGCTTTGGTGAGTTGTACAAGGGAGATCTGGGCCGATGGGCAGGCATAGTTGACCCGGATGCCTTCGTCGGTCTTTGCAGTGACGTACCCTGTGCGGATTACATAACTGGGGGTGACATTCTCTTCAAGCGAGATCTCGGGGTTCTCGGCAAAAGCAAGGACTACCTGGTCACCGTTTGTAACGGTGGTAAAGTTACCCCCGATCCCATTGAACTCCTCTGCAGTCATTTCGCGCTCGAATCCCTCGAGCGCGGGGAATGTGATCCTGCGGGATTCACCCTGTTTCATTCCTTCCAGTTCGCTTGAGATAGTGTCCCATTCAGGAGAGAAGAGGGCATATTTCGCCTCGCCGTAATAGTAATTGTATATGGGGATGGAGATGAGCTCCGTCTGGCTGGTGCTTTTCACCCGCGTCGAGAACTGGCCGCAGAGCCATACCATGTTCCCTGCTTCGAATGTCGCATTGAAAGTCCTCGGATTGGTTGTCAGCACGGGGCGGTCCATCCCGTCAAAAAAGGTGACATCCACCACCGCCCCGTCGCCCGCAGCAGCAGGGTTCATGGACACAAGCCACCCCATCCCGAGAGAGCTGACTACCATGATTGCCGCAAAACCGACTCCGATGATAATAATGCCGATCTTCTTGGCAGTCCAGCGTGAAGCGGGTTTCTTCTTCCCCTTTCCTTTCTCTTGAGCCTTCATCCTTTTATCATTGGTTCCTGGGAAAATAAACGTTACAGCGTGTATGTGGAGAGAGCCTCTACTACCATGCAAACCTATCGGGTCCTTTGAAAAACGATCCAGGTCTGACATGGTCTGTGGATAACTGGGTATTTCCTCATACAAATGGTTTATATATTATAAACAGTCACATAAAGTTAGTCCATTGGCCTTTGCCGGTGGAGAAGGAAAGGAGGTTTCAGATGGTATACAGAAGGAGATATCCGTTTGGCTGGATGATGCGCGACTTCGAGGACCTGATGGGAGAGATGGAGAATCGCTTCTGGGGTGGAGGGGGGCGCCTCCTCCCGCCTGGCGGAGTGGCAGACCGGATGCTCCCGGCGATCAGGGGAGAGTTCCGAGTGGATGTCAGGGAGCATGAGGACGAGGTCATGATCGTGGCGGATCTCCCAGGCGTCGACAAGGAGGATGTCTCGATCTCCCTCCTGAATCCAAACACCCTCGAGATATCGTGCGAGCGGAAGATGGACAAGGAGGAGAAGGAGGAGGGGTATTACGTCAGGGAGAGGATGTACGGCTCCATGGCAAGGCTTGTCGCCCTTCCCCACGATGTCACGGAGAAGGGGGCCACCGCGAGCTTCAAGAACGGGGTGCTCGAGATCCGAATGAAGAAATCGAAGGAAGCGCGGGGGACCCGCATAAAAATCGAATAATCTCCCTTTTTTTCCGATGGTTTTTAGTCTTTTGACCCTGAAATGAGGTACGATGGATAAGAAGAAGGTCAGGGACTACATGACCTACGACGTCGTCACCGTGGATGCCCAGGGTACCGTGCGGGAGGTCATGGAGAAGATCCAGAAGACCGGCCATGACGGGTTCCCTGTCGTGATGGGAAACGAGGTGGTGGGTTACGTGGCCGCCAGGGACCTCCTCTTTCAGCCAGTTACGACCCCTGTCCGGAAGGTGATGTCCGAGCACCTGATCGTGGCTGACCCTGACATGAGCATCAACGATGCAGCGAGGGTCATCTTCCGTTCCGGCATCCAGAAACTCCCCGTGGTAGACGAGCAGAACAGGCTGCTTGGAATCATATCCAATACTGACGTGATCCGATCCCAGATAGAGCATGTCTCCCCAGAGAAGGTCTTCAACTTCATCACGACGTTAAAGACGCTCCATGGGATCTCCCCTGAGCTCAAGCGGGAAGTCGTCCCGATAGACCAGCTCCTTCCCACCCAGTCACGCATTTACGAAGACGAACTCGAGGGGCGCATCTACGAGATAAAAAAAGGACTCGCCGAACCCCTCATTGTCGTGAGGAGGCCGAATAAGCTCATCCTTGTCGACGGGCACCACAGGGCGATTGCTGCCCGGAAGATGGGAATTAAGACACTCGATGCCTATGTCATCGAGGTGAACGAGGATATCGAACTCGGCATGGAGAGGACCGCCCGGGCCATGAACCTGCGATCGCTTGATGATATCCAGGTCCTCGACTACGCCCGCCATCCTCTGGTCGCCATCACGCACCGCCTGGTCCGGAAGGGCTAGGACCCCTCGCATTTCACCGCGTATTCGTCATTCAGGAGGTGTTCTTTTACGACTGTTCCGTCCGGCACCACCACCTCGGGCCAGATCCTCGTCCTTGAATGGACGACCACCCCGTTCCTGAACACTACCCTCGGCCCGATGACCGTGTCGTTCTCGAGGCTGCAGT
>DUGV01000110.1 GCA_013331225.1 Methanolinea sp. | reverse complement strand
CCCCGGGGGGAACCATTCTGCGGTCAATTCAATGCCTGCTGGAAAACAGCTGTCCGGAAAGGGAATCCGGTTGATGTAGGTCATGGTCTTTATTGTCCCAATCGCTCCGGGAGGATCCCATAACACCCTATCCTTTTATCCTCCGGTCGCTCATCGTGCTATATGCGTGTGATCTTCCCTCTCGTCACAATTATCCTCGCTCTGCTCTTTTTACTCGCAGGCTGTACCGCACCCGGACCCGGGTCCACGGACAGTTTGGCACCCTCTTCACCCGGAAATCATCTGAATGCCTCCGTTTCACCACAACAATGGATTGACCAGGTTCCGGTCAAAAAAGTCACAGTCGATGATATCGAGGTCGCATACAAGGATTTCGGTGAGGGAGAACCTCTCATCCTCATCACCGGGTACGGGGCAACAATGGACCTCTGGCCACCGGGGCTCCTCTTGAATCTCTCTTCGAGGCACCGTGTCATCATCTTTGATAACCGGGGGATGGGACATACTACCGCGTCGGATAAGCCGTTCTCGATTGAACTCTTCGCATACGACACGGCAGGACTGATGGACGCCCTCAATATCAGCAGGGCCGACGTCCTTGGCTGGTCCATGGGTGCCGACGTCGCCCAGGAGCTTGCATTGCGTCATCCCGGAAAGGCCGGCAGGCTCATCCTGTATGCCGGGACATGCGGCGGGAATGAGAGCGTCCCGGCATCACCCGCCGTACTGGAACAACTTACCAATACCTCGGGTTCGGCACGTGAACAGGGTGAGCGGCTCTTTGCTCTTCTGTTCCCTGCCGGCTGGCTTCGTGAGCACCCTGATTCACGAACCTACTTCCCGGTCCCGACAGAATCGTCCCCCCCGGAGAGCTATGCCCGCCAGTCACAGGCAATGGGCGTTTGGAACGGGACCTATTCACGCCTCCCGGATATCGGCTCTCCGACACTGGTCCTGAACGGGGCAGATGACGTTATCTGCGTCCCGGCGAATGCATTTATTCTCGGCGGGCGAATCCCCGGTGCATGGGTCATCCAGGTCCCCGGCGGCGGACATGGAATGATGTACCAGTACCCGGAGCAGTTCGGACGGATCGTCGCCTTCTTCCTCGACACGTGAGTTCGCGTGATATACGCAACCGTTTACCGGGATAATCGGCCGGTATGATCTCACGGTGTCAATGCCGTCCTGTCCGTGATGCACACGGTATCCCAATTACGTCAAATGCGGTGGAACAGGAGATAAAACGCTGCGGGAGCGGGCAGGAATGCTAGCGGTGAGATGATCCGGGTCTTCAGGAAAATGCCGGCCTGGTCCGGACATATTCCCGAACGGTAAAAATCTGACGAATGTGATGGGGATAACCCGGTTGAGATGCGGATGGATCTTCACCTGTTTTTCGTTTTATCAAACACCTGCTCTGCCGGACACCCGATCTCTCTCTGTTTACAAAACCTGCAGGCCAGTTTCCCTCTTACCAGGGCATTGCCAAAGAAACCAAGGACGACGAGGGCTATGATGAGAATGAGGACCGTCCACGAGAACTGCTGTATAAGGAGCAGTATGCCTGCGATAACCGGGAGAAGAAACACCAAAAAATCAGGGACAATATCCTTCCACGTGATCTTTTTCCGGTTGAACCGTTCCGGCTGTCCCCTGGGGAAAAGTAGGGAACTCAGGTATCCTTTCCCAAAAGCGCAGGTTTTACCGTAATAGTAGCAGTCCACGCAGTGTCTGCCAAGCAGCCGGAACTCAAGGAAAAGAATGAATAGTACATAAATTACGGTTAAAATGAGACTGATCCTGAACAGGATATATGCCCCGATACCATAAATCAGGAGCGATACCAGATTAGACAGGACCACAGTCATGGCCGGATAACGTTCAAGGCAGCACGGCTCCTGCATAATGGAATAAACGAAATAATAAACTATTAAGATTTCCGGTTATTCCCTCGACGTGTGCTGGAATTTCATATTTTGAGCGATTATCCATATCCAGAACCCCATTTTTATAATTTCCCGTCGCTGAGTGTACCTTCTTACACACTTACGGTATCGCTGTCGACACAAAGCCCCGGGCGTGGAGATACTACAGGAGACGAGGGCCGGTGAAGAGTGCGATGAACCCTGATGTCCG
The DNA here is from genome assembly GCA_013331225.1 of Methanolinea sp. Classification (GTDB taxonomy): domain Archaea; phylum Halobacteriota; class Methanomicrobia; order Methanomicrobiales; family Methanospirillaceae; genus Methanolinea_A; species Methanolinea_A sp11423u. The sequence goes on along the minus strand of DUGV01000110.1, from coordinate 614 downwards.
TTCAGTTCCATAAAGGATTCCGGATTATTACCCCGGGATTCGGCGATCGATACGGTCCTGCAGGAAAATCTGACCTGCAATTCCGTAGAACCAGGTCCCCGGGGTCTTCCATTGGTTTCAATTCCCCCCTTCCAAACCTATTTCTCTTGCAAGACCTAATCCGGTTTACCGATGAACGTCCCGCCTGTTTTCTCCTGTATTCTTCTTATTATGGCCATCCTCCTCGCCGGGTGCACAATAACCCCGTCCCCTGCCCCGAATATAACCGCGCAACCCGTTGAGACGGGTGGGATTCACGTACCAACCGCCAGTCCGCCCGTATATATCATATATACCTCCAATGCCCCGGCTAATTATGCAACCAATGCCATAAAAATCCCGGTCCTGCTTACCGGCACTGACTGGAAGACTGCGGGGGATTGCGGGTGGACGGCGGATAACCTTCCAGAAACCGCCGCCCTATTTATGAATGAGTGCCAGGTCGGGCGTTTGCAGAGCGAAGGCTGGGAGATCGTGGGAATTGGTTATGATATGAACTTCATCGGCAGCCGTTGCAGAATGTCCACGCATCCGGATGTGGATGATTCATGCGACTGGTGCCTTGATGCCGGGCC
>DUGV01000221.1 GCA_013331225.1 Methanolinea sp. | reverse complement strand
CGATCTTTGGACACGATCAAAAAATGTTGCAGAACCGGGCTGTTTTTCGCTTACGTCATCCCGCATAAGACGTGAACGGAGGGGGAACCCGGCATATCGGAGTAGGGGGATCGATGTTTCTCACCAATCCGGGTTCTCGTAGTGCGATCCTGGATCCTTTATCTTCATGCAGAAAACAACAGGAGGAAATCAGATACGGAACTTGCCCGTGCTTCCTGTGTCAAATCCCCCATTCTGAACAAGTCTCTCTTTGAACTCATCAGACTGTATCATCTCTATCATCTCTTTTACACGGGGATCCTCGATGGTATCAGCCCTCATGACAAGCTCGTACGCATCGATACCGAGTGGCAGAAATCGAAGTCCTGCGTTGGCAGCCGAACGTTGTGTGCAAATGCCGGCATCCGCGATCATTGAGGAGATGTTGCTGGCGATCATATCAGGATTCTTCAGCTCGTTCTCGTATCCTTTCAGAGCAGAAACAGGGATACCATCCCTGGCCAGGACCGCGTCGAGCAGCAACCGGTTTGCGGTCCCGCGCTGTGAATTCATGATCTGAAGGTTCTTGAGGTCTTCGAGACGTACTGCATTTCTTGTCGCAAGCCCGAAAGGTTGTTCTGCAATGACCAGCCTTCGGATGGAAAGGCCTTTCTGCGCTTTGAGTTGATCGGGGATTGTGTGGTCCTTGAGTATGGGAATATGCACCGGTGCGGCGTGGCAGATACCGGCGCGGAGTGCAAGTATGCCGCCAAGGTTGCTGGTGGGGCAACACCTCAGCGTGATACTCCTGTCAACCATGCAGTCAGCAAGGATCTGCAGCGGCGTGTCCGATGAACCCACCATCAAAAGAGAGCGTTCCATGAATGACGGGTTCTCATAGAGGGTGACATCGATCTCCTGTTTTGCTTCCAGCCCTTCAGCTGATGATGGGATGTGAATGTATCCGTTCGATTTCAGGAGCGCACTCTGCACCCCGAAACCGCGGGAAAGAGGGATGACCACGTATCTCCCATCCACCTTTCCTGTCGATACCGGAACGAATTCGTCGTAGCCAAGGTCAGAGGAAAGGTTCTGGCCGAGCCTTGCTTTCACCGTGTATGTCGGATGTGGCGCCATGCCCCAGTACTCGAGGAGGCGTGCAGCAAACTCCCGCACGACGGTGTGGGCGGCGACAGGGTATCCGGGCATTCCCAGGACGGGAGTTTTCTCGACAATCCCCATCATCACGGGTTTGCCGGGTTTGATGCCCACTCCATGAAAGATCAGTTTTCCCGAATCTTTCAATATCTCTGCGGAGTAGTCTGTCGAACCGGCAGAAGACCCGGCTGAGAGCAGCACCAGGTCATTCTCCCTGACTGCCAGGAGGAGCTGCGCTGCGATCTTCTCCCGGTCATCAGGAACAAGGGGGTATCGCTTGCATGTGGCACCCATTCGTGACAGGTACGCTTCTGCAAAGAAATTGTTGGACTCCACCCCCTGTTCGGGAGAAGGAGTCATTCCCAGGGGCACGAGTTCTCCGCCGGTGGAGATGATTCCCACCTTCACGGAGAGCACATTCACAAATGCGATTCCATACGAAGCCAGGCCACCGATGTCTATCGCCCGGATCAGGTGCCTGCGGGGCAGGATCAGGTCGCCTTTCCTTATGTCTTCCCCTGCTGGCCTGACGAACTGCCATGGTGCCGCAGATTTCCGGATCAACCATTTTCCGTCCTCTTCCCAGACGTCTTCAATCATTATCACGGCGTCATAGGATGGGGGGAGCGGCTGTCCCGTATTTATCCTCACGGCATCAGAGAGGACGACCGGGGACCGATCGGCGGCATTGCGGGTGTCCGAAGAGTGCACCGCAAGGCCGTCCATTGATGCGACATTGATGCCTGGCACTGAAAATTTTGCATAGACGGCCTCGGAAAGGACACGACCGACTGCGCTGTCCAGGAGCACGGTCTCAACCTTGCGGGGACTGGGCGCAGTTTTTCTCATCTTTTCAAGGGCGTCCTCGAAAGGTATCAGGGAGAGGTATCGTCGCTTCATAATATCGGAATGTTCTGTTAAGGGAGACCCGAACGTGCAGGTTTGTTAGATATAAGTATTTTATTTTCCTTAAATGTTGAGTATTCTCTCTTTGCACATGATCAACCAATTGTTTTCCTGTTGCAGGACACAGATGCCCCGCATCCACGACTTCCGGCGGCCTCCCGCCTCCGCCAAGCCCGATCTTGTGGGGAGTAACGCTGTGACGCATGCTGTTTCTCCTTCCCGGAGGGCCGGTACGGGGTGCCTACGTGGATCTCCAAATGTTAATTAAAAAATATCGATTTCGATAAAAATTAAAACTATTAAATTAATACATTTCTGTGCGCATGAACAGGGAATTCCAGGGGAAATGGGTTGATACGCCGGAGCCATGCTACAGGCTTGACCTGCGCCTTGGAATTCCACGTTCGAGGGGTGGAGAGGAACTGGAGTGGTTGATAGGGGACCAGGGACTCTGCCGTCACCCCGACCAGCACCCCTCTCTCATTCTCGCCGATATCCTGTCAGAACCCCATGATGACCCCACCCCTATAAAATCGGCCGTAAAAAAGTGTTCTCTCGATTCAGGGCCAATAAAGGTTAAACTCAGCAGTACCACGGAAAAGGCCGGGGATCTTGCCGCCCTCTCATATACTGTCAGGCCCAACCGCGGTCTCTGTGAGTTTATCAGGGCACTCTCGGATACATTTGTTCTTGGCGCCCCCGAAGGGTCACTGGTCTCCTGCATGGGAAAGACCACACCCTGGGTGCCCCAGAGTACGGTGACAGCTCATGAACCGTGGCAGGCACTGGTCCGGGTAAAAAGACGACCAGAGGGCTATATGCGAAACCGAATGGACAAATCCCCTCTCCTGCAGCCATCAAAGATGAGGCATGACTTTCCTTGCGGCGAGAGACATTCCAGGGATCGCGAAGGTTGTCGGGTCTTCTCGGACACTACGCAGAGAAAACCACTGGTGTTTGACATTCTCAGGATAATTCTCCGGAAGGGCAGGACTCCTGTCGCAGAATACGATCTCTACCTGCGTTCGTGGCTCGCATATCCTGAATCGACCAGGGGCATATACGAACGGCGGGNNTGGGCCCTCCGGGAATTCCGGATCCAGAAGGGGTACCAGATGACACGGCCGGACTGGTCTGAAACACCCCGGATCTATGTGATCAGCGACCTCCATCTCGGCCATGAAAATGCGGTTCCAAGGTATAAAAGACCGTTTCCCATGGGGAAGATCTCTGAGATGGACCGGGTGCTCATCAGGAACTGGAACTGGACCGTCAGGAAGAACGACGTGGTCCTCTTCCTCGGGGATCTCTCTTTTCGGAGCCAGGAATCCTCAGAGTCCTACCTCCAACGCCTGGAGGGTCGAATATTCTACCTTGAGGGGAATCATGACCTCTATTACTCCTACATGTCGCACTGCCTCTTCATGAACTATCGCGGCGCCCGCTACCTATTCATCCATGACCCCGAGGAACTGGTAAGACCTTTTGATGGTTGGGTCATCCACGGGCACGTCCACAACAAGGACCTGACGGATTTCCCCTTTTTCAACCCCTTTGAGAAGCGGGTGAACGTGAGCGCAGAGATGGTAGGGTACCGCCCCATACCCCTGGAAGAGATTCACAGGCTGGTTCAGGAGAGTAATGATGTCCTGGACTTCTACCCCGGTCGCGCAAAAGGTGCCGAAGAAGGGGAAAAGGGCGGGATTGCCGCGCCCGGGACTGGAGGGATGTTACCGCTCGTCCACGACTGAACGGTCATTTTTTTTAAACCCGACCCCCTGCATGAGGAGAAAAAATCCAAGTTTTGCCGCTGCTGCAATCCAGCGGGATCTATGCAGGACCAGCCAATCACAGGGCAGGGCGTTCTTCTGGCCAATCAGAATACAAGGACTCGCTGGTGATCGACTTCCAAGCCTGCGGGGGGTGTCAATAGTACCTGGCTGAATTCTGTCGGATTTACCGGGCATACTCCCTTGATGGATGGATTTATTGCGATTCCCCGTGCCTGCGACGAAGGAGTATACACATAATATTCGAGAGTATCCATCCGGGATGTTGCCTCTATCAGGGCATGCATATCCATATCTGCCCACATCCCCGCCGGGGACTCCGAGCCCGTGAGAGTGTAGACCCCGTCTTCGATGAAGACTATCCTTGTGGGGATATTCTGGTGGGCACATGCCACAGCAAGGGAAATTGCACCCTTTGTGAATTCAGTCCCGTAGGGACTGTGAGACGCAAGGATGACAAGCGACGGTTTTTTTCGTTCTGCTGAAAACTTGACGCTTGGAATTTTCCTCTGGACGACCACGTCCACAAAAAAAGAGGTGTGCGAGAAGATCCTGTGGCTCATGCAAAACCTGGATACGATATGGTCCAGACTCTTTATCCGTGCCTGGGGTATGAGAGATGCAGATACCACTCTTCCATTATCCCCAGAAAAGGTGCAGTAACCACGCGAGGCGGCACTCTCCTGGCAGATGAGATACCGGGGAAAAAGGCCTTTTGTGAACGCGACACGATAGATGTCAGAGAGTGCTTCTCCGATATTCACATGGTGTGGCGGCCGCTGGTCGCGGTGCATGGCATGGACCCCGTCGAGGTATCCGTAGAACTCGGGGGAGATCCCGGTTCTGGCTGCTGCCCGGAAGAGATCGACCACGCATGAGGAAGACTGGAACATGTAGGGAGAACGCATCTGGAGAAACCCGATTGATGGGGGACCAGGTGTTTTTCCCATGGCATTCATGAGGCAATCCCATATCGAACGACCCGGGAGATTGTCTCCAGGTGCGATGGGGATGACCTGGCCCGGGTACCTTATCCTGAAAGGTTCAATGGATATCCTTCGTACATGAAGGTCACCTTGATCGAAGATACACCGGAAACATGGCAGCCTGAAAAAGATCTCCAGGGAGCGCTGATGTTCGCGGCCTATCAGGATATTGCATGCATCGCCGAGGAGGAAGAACGTGAAGGGAGGCGTGGGTGTCCGTGGATTGTGATGAAGGCTCTCGGGGAAGAGACGGGTCGTGTAATATTTCAGCAGATCGACCAGCCAGGAGAGCCGCTCCGCAGTCAGGGGTTCGGAAGTAAAGAAGATATTTCCATCCATTTTTTTAAAAAAATGCCGAACACGCACGACTTATCTCTTCTCCCTTCCTTTGGGCCTGATCTCTGCAAGAGTGTGAGGAACGGGCGTCCCGATACCCCGCGCATTCGGCAACTTCAACAAGCCGCCGCATGTCAGAGTTCACGCTCGCGTCTCCCTACCGTCCCCACCAGCAATGGCCACTGGGTCTTTGGGTCCAGTCGGGCGAGTTGAATCATCATCTGGTCATGGAAGAGGTCAATAGGCTGCACCTCACACCCGATGCAGGATGAGGCCATGATGAGCGCCTGGCAAATGTGGCCTGCCTCGATGAGGACGCTCCGGTATCCCCTGTTTCCCAATGCCCATGTCGAGCGGTATGGAATGCCTACGAAGAGAAATGTAACCGCCGCCCTTGTGATGAGGTTGAAGTTCATGCTGGCAGTCCCCATGGCAAAAGGNNCCGCCACAAAGAAGGTCTCGATCGGGTATCTTGAACCGCTTGAAGGCACGTTGCGGAGCATCGGCGAATCCCCGTCAGCTTTTCGGACACCCTGCATGCACCACAACAGGAAGGAGAGATCATTTTTCGTAATCGATGACCGTGAGAAGAATCCCGGGGGCTTCCAGTTCTCGAGCGCTTCCCTGACCGGCACATCCGTAATCTTTACCTTTTTCGGACTGGGCAGCGATATCACCCGTGCATTCTCCGTAACTGGCAGCTCGTTCGGGGGCTCGGGGACCCTCATGATGAGATCAACGGTGGAAAAATCGGGGTACCTGGTCTTTTCCAAAAATTCGATGCCGGGGTCTGTCATATGTCCTCCATCAATAGTAGTTTATTTCCGCTCGGAGTTAATACGTTTAACATCAAGGAAAAAAAGAGATCTTTTTTATTAAGATGCCCGGACGAAAAGGTTGGCGTAGATTTCCTTTCCTTTTGATTTCGGATGGCGTTCTCCCAGATCTCCGATATAATGCTTGAACGTCGCGGTCTCCCCTGCGATCTCCTTCTTGACCCTGTCGATCTCCTTGAAGCCCGGGAGCATGTACTTTATATTGCCAAGGACATAGATGTCGCCTTTTACCATCTGCCCGCCCACGCGGCCCTGGACATCACCCTTTATCACGACAGTCCCTCCCTCGGCGTGCGTTGAGACGTGTATGAACGCATTCTTCTCGATGATGATGGTGCCGCCGAGCATGAACGTGCCGATGT
>DUGV01000123.1 GCA_013331225.1 Methanolinea sp. | reverse complement strand
AGGAGAAATCCGCCAATTTCCTCAACCAGATCATCGGGAGCTTCAACATTATCAATTTTATCGGCACAGCGGTGAGCCTTGTGATCGCGGTCATCGTGATCTTCATTGTGATCTTCATCAACACTGTGTACCGGCGCAAGCAGATCGGGATCCTGAAAGCGATCGGGATCGACCGCTCGATCATCATCAAGTCATACCTCTTCCAGGCGCTGTTTATTTTTGCCATCGGCACGCTGATGGGGGGTCTCTTTCTCCTGATCATCCTCCAGCTGCTCGCGGCGAACCCGATCGTGTTTCCGGGAGGCCCTGTCGCCCCTGTCGTGGACCTCCCGCTGATCATCCGTTCGATGGTGAGCCTCTTCCTGGTCTCACTGATCGCGGGGTACGTTCCCGCATGGATCACGACAAAAGAAGACATTCTTTCCGCAATACGGGGCTGACATGATCATCTGCCAGGATCTTACGAAGGTGTACGGGATGGGGGCTGTCCAGGTCAAAGCCCTTGCAGGCGTATCGGTCAAGATCCGGAAGGGCGAATTCGTGGGAATCATGGGTCCATCCGGTAGCGGGAAGTCAACGCTCCTTCACATGTTCGGGCTCCTCGACCGTCCCACCAGCGGATCTATCCTCATAGACGGCGTGGATGTCGGGGCACTCGACGAGGGTGCCCGGACGCAGTTCAGGTTGAGACGTCTGGGGTACGTGTTCCAGGACTATGCACTCGTCCCCGAGCTGACCGCGAAGGAGAATGTGTACCTTCCCTCGATGGCCCGGGGAATGGCAGCCCAGGAGTGCACACTGGTCTGCAGCGAGATCCTCACCCTCGTCGGGCTCGGTGACCGGATCCATCACCTCCCCGGGGAGATGTCAGGAGGCGAACAGCAGCGGGTCGCGATCGCCCGGGCGCTCGTGAACCGCCCAACCCTTCTCCTCGCCGATGAACCCTGTGCGAACCTGGATTCCCGGAACTCCCGGATCATCCTCGACCTCTTCCAGAAGCTGAACAGGGACCTCCACCAGACGATAGTCATGGTATCCCACGAGGAGTGGCACATGCAGTACTTCGACCGCATTATCTCCATGAAGGACGGGCTCATCGAGAAGGAAGAGAGAAGGAGTGAGGACGGCGAGCGTCATGGGACTCCTCCCGGAGCGGAAGGGGAGTGAGCCGTCTCTCAAGGCGGGAGAGGCAGTAATCGCCCAGGAGAGTGATTGCAATGGCAGGCAGGATCCCGAGAAGGATCTCAGGTACATAGAACCTTGCCAGGCCTCTCAGCACGATCACCCTCTCAATTGTCGCGAGCTCTTCTGTTGGTTCACTCCACTTCTCGCAGCCAGGGTGGCTGAATCAGACCTTGATGATTGAGAATGCTAAAGAAGATGATGCCAGAGACCCTTGGTAACCTGGTACCGGGTGTTATGTGGGTTTTTCTCTTTCGGAAGAGGGTTGCGGGACCCCTGCACACACCCCGATAGAGGCCAGGAACTGTCCGGCCCTGTCGATCAAAACCGATCGCCTCTCCTCGGGCATCCGGGTGATATAGGTGATAAAGGGGGCCATCCGCGGGTTGTGTGCAAAAATATCGCGGTGGACATACAGAAAACGCCAGTAGAGCGCGTCCCAGAGGTCGCACCAGGGGCCTCTCCTAAAATTGCTCATCCGAAGGATGTACCGGGACCCGGATACGTAGGGCTTGGAACTCATCATCCCGCCATCTGCAAACTGGCTCATGCCATAGACGTTGGGGACCATTACCCAGTCATAGGCATCGATGAAGAACTCCGAGAACCAGGTATAGACCTGGTCGGGATGGAACTCAGCGAGGAGCATGATATTGCCGAGCACCATCAGGCGCTCTATATGGTGACAGTAGGCGTGTTCATGGACGCGACGGATGACGGTATCCACGGGTTCGATCCCGGTGGTAGCGGTCCAGAAGCAGGGAGGTATCCTGTGGGAAAGCATGAGCACGTTTGAGGCCTTTTCGCGCTCTCCGGCGATCAGGTAGACTGCCCTGACAAACTCCCTCCACCCTGTCACCTGGCGGATGAACCCCTCGAGGGACTCGATTGGGATCTCGTGCCCACGGGCATACTCAAGCGTGGCGTCCACCACCTCTGCAGGGGTGAGCAACCCGCAGTTGAGGAGAGGACTGAGTGCGGAGTGGAAGAGGAATGTCTCGTTGCCATGGATGGCATCCTCGTATCGCCCGAACTGCGCCAGGCGGTGTGCGAGAAAATCCAGAAACCAGCGATGTGCGTCGTCGAACGTGACCGGCCAGGAGAAGTCGTCCGGATCTCCAAGGGCACCTGGAAATTGTTCCCTCACGTAAATAGCTGCGTTTTTCACGTATTCGTTCCATTCAGGGCGCCAGACCGGGGGTGTAGGGATATCCCCCGGTAAAGGTTCCCGGTTGAGCGTATCGAATGTCCAGCGCTTCCCCACCGGTTTTCCATCCGCCTCGAGCAGGATGTTGAGGCGCTTTCGCTGTGCGATATAGAAGTCGGTCAGGTGGAATCGCCCGCCATCCTTGTAGAACCGGCGGAGGTACTCCCGGTCGCAGAGGAACATCGGGCTTTCGTAGGTGATGAGTCGTATCCCCTGCTCAGCACTTGCAGCCTGTATCTCCTTTGCGAGGCCGTGTTCGACAGGATCGGAGAGGTGGACTTCTTTTATCCCGTCTTTCGAGAGGTGCGCGAAAACGTCTGCACTTGTGGGAAGAGCTGCCGATTCGAGAGAGGAGACCGCGTACCCCTCCTGTTCAAGGTAGTCGCGGTATGCCTGCATGCCCGCACGGTGGAGCACGAGTTTCTGGGCATGAAACCGGTGTCTCATGAAGAACCAGGGGTCTTCCGCCAGCACGATCTTCCTGGACCTTGAGAGTGCCGGGCTCTCCGGGAAGAGCTGGTGGGGATAGACAAGTGTGACGCCGTGCCCTGCCGAAATACCCGTTCCTCCTCCGGCAGTTGCAGGCTTCATTCTCCCCCGGGGGTTCCTGGCATGTCCGTGGTTCCAGGGCTCTTCCTGCTCCTCCAGACATCCCTCCCGCGCTCTGTGATCTCTTCGGGCAGGTCCGCAAGCTCGATTGGATAGGGGGCGAAAAAGGTCTGGTCCATCAGACTCTCGTCCCGGAAACGGATCACCCATGAACGGAGAAGATTCCGGGGCTCGGCAAGGGTGGCATGGCCATCCCGGTACCGGCCGATCAGCTGGAGGCAGTATTCTCTCTCTTCCGTGGTGAGGCGGTTCCTGAAATGCCCCAGGGCATGATAAAGGACGTTGATATGGTTGGTGTAGCGGGGAACGCGGGCGAGCGCTTCACAGAGCATCCGGCGGTACCGGCCCCATAGTTCTTCCGGCTCCATTCCTCTCCTGTCGGCAACGAACCTCCCCATCTCGCGCATGAGCTGCTGGTGAGAGGCCATCAGCAGGAGTTTATTCTCTGCATGGAACGTGACCAGCGCTTCGGGGTCACCCGTCGCTTCGACCTGGCGGAATCCTGCAAGGGTAAATATCCCCGAGAGGAAATGATCGCGGATACGTGGGTGTTTCAGGCGCAGTTCGTCCTCGATGGGGAGATCACCATACCTCTTCAGCACCTCCCGGGCAAAAAAACCGGGGGACCTGTCGATTGACATGGATTTTTCCGCGGACGGGTATACCTTGACGTTACTTGTCCCGGAGGTGGGCGATCCACCCTTCAGGATGAACCCGTCAACAGGGGGGAGGCCGTCCAGAAACCGGTTGGCGAAGCCGGTCATGTCATTCGTCACATCCCGCCCGGTCGCAGGCTGGATAAGGTGGTCGACCCCCTCTATCCGCACGATTCTCACCGTTGCCCTCGGGATGCCGAGCCCGATCTCCACCTCGGGGCACACCGGTATGAAGTCAACAAAGGATTTCAATTGGTCCACTGCAGGAGAAGGTATCCGAGAACCATCATAGCGGCAGTGGTCAAACTCGATGCAACGGCTGACGACAATACAGGGTCGTGAATACTTCCTCACCATACAAGATCGCCCTCATTTTCTTTCCATGAGGAAAGGTATGAATGCGAATGGAATCGTTCAGCTATTAAAAGTGAATCGGCCGTCACAGTCTGTCTCATCATAGATTGCGAAGAGAGCATCCTCAATTGAAGGTTTTTTGCGGGAAAACCTGGGGATCTCCTGGCCGATTCCCGGGCTTTTCATGTGTATCGTGAAGACGCATCCATGCACCAGGATGTGGAATATATATTTCCAGGACCGCAGGAAGCCCCGGTGTGTTCTCTATGCGTCCTGATGCTCTCCGTCACCTCCGAGATAAAACGGGCATTCCACCACCCTGCATTCCCGGTTCAGATCGCTGAATTCGCAGGCAATTTTCCTCCTGACAGGGATGGTTATTCCCCATTCCTCTTTGACAAAGGACACCGCAGCGAGGATTGCGATGTAAGTGTTTCTTTTACAGCACCGTGGTCCTCCGGCAAGTGCAATCTCATGGAGACTTCGGGCAGTCATCAGGTTGGAGAGCCTCCACTCTCTCCCCGAGAGGGGTGTTGCTCCCGTCATTATGCTCACGAAGATACCCGTCCCGATTGCCGCTCCGCAGGCCCCATGAGTCCCGCACGATCCTCCTCTCACCATGGCAGCCCGTTCCCGGGCCCTCTTCAGCCTTCCCCCAAGCGCTTCACGCTCTCCGGTGACAAGGGAATAACTTGTAAGGAGTAAGGCCGGGACGAGGAAATGGTGTTCGGGTCCGTGCATTTTTGAATGCCGGATGTCGCATCAGGGAGATTGCAAGGAGGATGGGATCGACAATATTTGTACCAAGGCACGTCGTCTCTATGAGGTATTCTGCAGGATGCCGGTGGCAGTCATCGCAGATGAAATGACCCTCAACGCATCTCACTTCAGTGACAGGTCATTTGCCGCAGAAAAAAAGCTCTTCGGGTGCATCCAGATAGACAAGGTCCCTCCCGCATACCAGGCGCCCGCTTTTCATTTCCAAGGTGAATCCTCTTCTCTCCCAAAAAACACCCCTAAAAAGGCATGAATGTATCGATAAGTGTAATTGCTGGACCACGATTGACAAACAATGCATCCAATGTCTGGCACAAACGCCGGAAGACGGAAAAAATTGGGAAAATGAAGGCGCAATCCGCCTCAACTGATGAGACCGTCCAGGCCCGGATAGCATAAAGGCAATTTGATATCCGAGCGCTTGAATTCTGCAAGTGCTCTCCGAGTCACTTCCGACTTGAATTCAAATTCCAGTCTGAGATCGTATACATATCCTTTTGCACGGACGCGGGTATAGCATGGAAAATCTTCTATCAATATCGTGTATGGATATTGTTCTGATATGATGACATACTTCGATGTCACGAGAGCCTCTTTCAGAATCTTTGCGGCGTGTGCTGCGTCAGACATCGAATCAATGAAGAGATCGATGACGATCATCATCGCGATGTCGCCGGCATTGCCACTGTTGACTGATTGGGTAAAAATGGTGTTATTCGGGACCGAGACGAGTTCATCGGCAGGTGTCTGGATTCTCGTGGAGCGGAGCCTTATATCCTTCACTTCTCCGTAATAGTTCCCCATGGTCACCTTGTCGCCGATCTGGAAGGGTTTTTCAAGGATGATCACAATGCCCCCTGCCAGATCTGAGAAGAGATCCTTGAGCCCGATGCCGACCACGGCCCCGAAGAGACCTGCAAATGCAATCAGCTGCGTGACTGACGGCTCGATGAGAGCCGTGATGAAGAGGTAGAGGGCAACCGTATAGATGAAAATCTTCAGGAGCGGGATGAACAGGGTCACCAGCTGCCGATATACACCTGCCCGCTCTGAAAACCTGCTGAGAATGTAACTGAGCAGGGTTGTGAGGAGATACGCGACAACAACGATGGCAACAAGGTGAAGAATGAGGCCGGCATCAATGGTTTTCAGCGAGAGCTCACCCGTCACATCAGAAAAGATCGAGTCTGCCACGTTACCACACCCGCCGGGTCTTCTTCAGGTAATTCCCGATGCAGTTGAGCCTCGCCGGAGATATGCGGTACACCCCGTCGTCTTCAAGGATGAGCCCCTGCCGCCTCAGGCTGAACAGGGCCCGGTCAAGCACTTCCCCGCCCCCTGCAATGGCAGAGAGATCGTGGTATTGCAGGGACTTCATGGACACAATGAGGGTGAGGACAAAAGATTCTGTGATGTCCAGAGAGAGTTCACATTCATCTTCTGGTATCTTCTCAAAGGAGACAACGTTATCCTCCAGGCATCCGGAGAAGATCTGCATCGCGACCCCGGGATTCCCCCGCGCAACCCGGCGTATCTTTTCAAATACTGCATCTTCCGGTGACACCACAGTCTTTCTCCCGACCTGCAGCCGTGATCGTATCGCATTGGTATTCAGATGGAACCAGGGGATGGATACCTCCCTCCCGGAGAATGGCAGACGAGCCTGGCGCTGGACCATGGTGCAGATGCTCGCCGGTTCGGAGGGAGGGTTTTCAACGAAACGGATCTCCCTTTGGGGATAATTTGAGAGGATCACCTGTTTGAGAGTTGAGGAGTCCATAGCGGGAAGCGTGACCACGAGAGGATAGTAGGTCCCGATGTTCCTGACTGCGGAGAGGTATCGCCATGCATAGCTGTTCCACGCGGTGATGAAGAGTTTTGTAGAGTAAAACTGGCATTTCAGGAAATCATCGAGGAATTTAAATCCCCCAATCTGCCTGGTCGCGAAAAACTCGCAGTTATCAACAAGGATACAATCCTTCTGGATTGATGAAAACGCGGGCATCGCATCTTGGGTCATGACGCCCCCGAGGGTTACACTGTGTATACAATCGCCATACCTGCGCATGATTTCACCGGCGACCGTCGTTTTGCCTGCCATTGGTTCACCGATGATGGCCACGTGCCTCGGGTTGGAAGGATCAAACTGCTCGATTGCACGGGAGATCGCCTCAATTTCGCGTTCGTATCCGATCACGTTACTCTCTTCTCCCATAGACTCGTAACTGAAAAGTGACAGTTGAAGCACTCATGCGGCTATCACCTAATTCTCTCCAGGAGTATAAAGATAAATCGCCAGTTTACTGTTCCCTCCTTCTGAAAGAATTCCACAAAGGGCGACATCAGTCCTGATAATTTGTATTTGAAGGAGGTACTGCGTGAATCATCGCTTTCAGTGATTATTTTACACCCGGAAGAATGCGGAAGCTGTCAGGCCCGGTCCGAAGGAGGGGCGATACTGAGATGAAAATATTCCAATAGCGAAAACCTGGGGAGAGGTTTAGCTCTCCCGGTCCACTACAAATGAGATTTTCACGTTGGAACGGTATTCCACAATTCTGTTCTGTTCAACTTTCGCTGTACATTCCTTAAGGTAGACACCCTTGATGTTCCTGATTGTCTTCGCTGCTTCTTTTACCGCGTTGGCAGCCGCGTCCTCCCAACCTTTCGGCGAACTGCCAATCAGCTCTATCACTTTTGCCACAGAGGGCTCATTGACTTCTGGCATCTCCTTCCACCATAATGTCCTTACGTTGCCTCCCCCACATGAGGTTTTCGCATGAAGAGAATAATTGCGAAATGGGAGGAGGTGATTATCAGAAGGTTTATCCGGTGACCACTACATCCCCTCTCATTCATCTTTCGCCTTCAGCAGCACCCAGTCCTTATTTCCGGCTTTTTTTTAATCGTTCCTGAAAGAGACCACCCCTCCACGTTCTCACCCCTTCATCATCACCTCGATCTTGTCGTCCGTCCATTCAAGCATAAAATAAAGATCCTA
>DUGV01000247.1 GCA_013331225.1 Methanolinea sp. | reverse complement strand
CTGAGCCTTGTGAACAACTTCACCGACGTCATCTCCTACATACGTCTCTTTGCAGTCGGCCTCGCGACCCTGGCTATTGCAGAAACCACGAATTCCCTTGCATTTGGATTCGGAGACGGCATCGTGGCACTTGTCGTGGGCGTCGTAATTCTTATTACAGGACATGGATTAAACATCATTTTAGGACCGATGTCCGTTCTCGTGCATGGCGTCAGGCTGAATGTTCTTGAATTTTCCGGACATGCAAACGTGATATGGAGCGGAACGGCATATGAACCATTCAAGGAGGAGTAACACCGGGAGATTACCATGGACGCGAACTTACTGACACAATTTCAGGACCTTGGTATGGCCATGGTCCTTGCACTTTCCGCCTGCGGGTCTGCCGCGGGGACGGGAACGGCAGGAATGGCCGCGATAGGGGCATGGAAAAAGAACTACAGCCAGAACAAACCCGCAGCATTCATGCTCGTTGCGTTTGTTGGTGCACCACTCACCCAGACGATTTATGGCATGATCGTGATGAACCAGATGTCTCAACTCGCAATGCAGGGCGTCTTCCTCTGGGGAATTGGGGGGTTCTGTGGTGCGGCAATGGGCCTTTCCGCATATTTCCAGGGGAAGTGCGGTGCCTGCGCGTGTGATTCGATGGGAGAGACCGGAAAGGGTTTTGGCAATTACATGATTGTCCTTGGCATGGTCGAGACCGTCGCATTGCTGGTGATGGCATTCACGCTCGGCATCCTTGGCAGTTTTGGGACATGAGAGAGCCGGATGAAAAGCGGGAGCGTGAGGGATAACTCAAATTTTTTTCTTTAATTTCAGGAGACCATCGCACATACATCCCAGGGATCATTCCGGGACTTGATAATTCACAACATCATGTGAAATACTCCTTGGTCATTATGGCAGGTAGCAGCCCTGGTCCTTTATCCGCGCCCGTGCAATAACGCGGAGAACAGAGATTCCCTGCCCAAAAAAACCCATTTTCCGGGAGATTCGGTTTACGTATCCTTTGATCGGACGATAATCACAGGTCTTCTTGAGTTCACTGCAACGGCACCCGCGGTACTGCCAATCAGGAGCTCGGCGAACCAGCCTCTGCCGACAGAGCTCATCCAGATAACTGACACGTCCTCCTCCTCGGCAACCTTTGTAATCTCGAATGCAGGGTTTCCTAGCCTCACGATGGCCCTGGCCCGGATACCCTGCGCGGCGAACTGCTTGCGGATTATCTCGATCTTCTCCCTCGCTCTCCGCTGGTTATCCTCGATCTCTTCTTTTGTCTCGCCGCGCGAAACGACACAGAGGAGAATGGCCTCTCCCACCCCGGGAGTCGCGTGGAGCCTCGCGATCGCATCGTCCGAATAGGATGAGAAATCGACAGGGCAGAGGACACGTGAGAGGATCATCGGGCAGAACATCTCGTAGGTCTTCCCGTCGAGGCCCTGGGTGATCTTGTGGCGCATGATCAGCACGCTTGTGCGGCTCCTGCGGACGACTGCCTTCGATACACTGCCAAGGAGGATTCCCTCGACAAGGCTGCTCCCGCGTGCGCCAATCACCACGAGAGAGACTCCGTTCTCCTCTGCCGCCTGGACAATTGCTCCGGCAATGTCTGATGCAACCTTCACCACTGTCTGGACCCTGATGTTCTCTCCGAGGCTCTCGAGGTGGTGTTTCTCCTCCCTGAGCGTGATCCTGCCATCATGGAAGAGTGCCTTCCCTATCTCCCCGCCCCCTCTCGGAGATCTTGTCTCCTTGACCACGTGCAGAAGAACCACCTCCCGGACACCGGGAAACCCCGCGATACAGTCGAGCGTCTTCGCTGCATATTCAGAGAAATCGGTGGGAAACAGGATCTTTGAGAACATGCGCTTTCCTGATCTACCGTTGCATGACCCCTTATATTAGTGGATCGCCTTCGCGCCTCCTATCGCCATGGCGCGGGGATAAGCCCGGATTCCGGAGGGGGACGTGGCGAGGACCTATCCGCACTCCTATCCTTCCCGGACACGGCAGGTGAATACCAAGGAGATTATTTTGAACCGGACGGGTATACCAGTGCGGGGGGCCCGCATTCTGTCCTTTCCCGCACGCAGAACACGAAAGGGGGGTGAACCCCATGAAAAGTGTCGTCGCCGGCACGGGATTCGCTTCCCTGCATAGGAATTTTCAGAAAAGTAATATTCTTTCCTGTATTGCTCAGCAGAAGAGCGATGAGAAAAGCCACGGATTCATCTTCATTTCAGCCAATATTAGTGGATTCAGGCATTTGCTGCCCGTTTGGTCCTTTCTGTGGCCAGATCTCACCAATGAATTTATGTAGTAGTGTATACATTGCGCGCATTCACACGCAAAATCACGAACAAATTAAAAAATATAAAAAATTAACTGAATTTTTAAGGGGGACTGTAGTAAGATATATATCCTAAAATAGATACTTAGGTAGTCCTTCAGAGGGAGGAGTGGATGCAATATGGTCAACGAGAAGGCGCTCCAGACAATCGAGAAAATGAAACTTCTTGTCCTGAAGCGGTGCGAAGAGCGGGTCCAGAACGCTTCGGTAAGTTCGCACTACACACCTCCCGAAAGATTCCCTTATCCACAGTGCCACGGCGTAACTGCCATACTTCGCCATCGCCACGGACTCTAATTGGTAGAAGGATTAAAAAAGCCCATGTTATGCCAAAAACACGGGTCGAGCAAGGACGCAGTGACATTCGATGACCTGTATGGATAAGTTCGGGCTGATGAGGAAGTTGAACCGGGATTCAGTAAACCAATTGAATAAATACTTGGTAGTGTCGCGAATGAAACATCGCGGTGAGAGTGCCACGCCAGAGGTTCGGAGTAGGTGCAGAACATTGGGACGCCCTGCGGAAATCATGCGCGGAATGGGAGTGTTGTGACATGGCCACCGAAAAGTCGTTATTGACAAAAATCCGGGAGAAAGAACTTGAAGTGAGCGTAAAGATCGATGATGCCCGGATGGAGGCAGATCGAATGATCGAGCGTGCAAGGAAAGAGTCCCAGTTGATACTCGGCGCATCCGAAACAGAAGGGAAGAAAGCAGCAGGGGATTTTCTGCGTAAGGAGATGGAAAGGATTCAGGCGGAGGCGGATCAAATCCGGGTGCAGGCAACGAGGGAGGTTGAATCAGTCCGGAAAAAAGGGGAACACCGGATTCCGGATGCAGTTGAAAAGATCATCGCCATAATACTTCCAGGATAGAGAGCCATGCTCCAGAAAATGATAAAAATCCAGGTACTGGGTCCAAAAAAAGACCTCCATAATGTTCTGGATGTACTCTATGCCAAGGGGACTGTTCACATCGAAGATGCCTCTGGACCAAGTTCACCCGGGGAGGTCACGCTCAAGAGGATGACGGCAGAGCAGGTTGGGGACATCAACGTTGCGTATTCAAAGATTGGCGGCATCCTTCTCACACTTCCAAAAACGAAAATTGATGAAAAGGCCGTTGCCCACACCTATGCGAATCTGAAGGCCATGAGCCACGATAACCTTCTCATCCACGTGAATTCTGTGATTGACGATCTGGAAGTGGCCACAAAAACACTTGCGAAAGAGAAGAGTGATCTTGAACTCTCCCTGATCAACCTTGGACGATATGAAAAAATCATAGACAAAATACGTCCCCTTGAAACCAGCATGCCCAAACTTGAGGGATTTGAGGTTACGGTCCTGTTAATACAGAAGGAGTTCAAGGACGTCATCGACATCATCAGGGATGCTCTTGCGGAGATCACCAAGCGCCAGTTTGAATTATTGTCAGCCGAACTGGATGAAACAACTATCGCGGCAGTCACTATCTTTAATAAGCGGTTTTCCGACCAGGTGCATTCCTATTTTTTCAACCAGAACGTAAACGAAGTCCGCCTGCCTCCCGAGTACCTGGGAAAATCGTTCAACGAGATCTTCTCCCTGATAGAGGAGAAAAAAATCTCATCACTGAAAGAGATCGCAAGACTAGATTCCGAACTTGAAAAGATCTCTTCGAAATGGTACACGGAACTCAACGCGTTACACCGGATCCTCGGAGAAAGGGCCGAAGAACTGAGTATCTTTTCAAAGATCGGGCAGACCGAATACACGTTTATGCTGGCAGGGTGGATACCCAAAAAATCCCTCAGGGAGACCAGGGAAGCCCTGATGGAAGGATTCGGGGGACGTGTGATTGTCAATGAACCGGCACTTACACCCGAGGAGATGGCGGAAGCTCCCACATTCTATGACAATCCGCGCATTGTCAAACCGTTTGAATTTTTAATGTGTGTCGTAAGTCCTGCAAAATCCACGGAGTATGATCCCAGCCCCCTGATGGCAATATTTCTCCCGCTGTTCTTCGGGATCATGGTGGGGGACATCGGGTATGGATTGATCATCGCGGCGTTTGCCCTCATCATGAAATGGAAATTCTCGGACCGTGACTGGCTGCAACACCTGATGAACGTCCTCATACTGGGCGCGATCTGGACGATCATCTTCGGATGGCTCTACGGTGAATTTCTCGGAGACCTTGGCGAACACATGGGATGGATCGAACCAAAGACATTTTTTGGCGTCACCTGGAACCGGATGGAGGCGATAGTCCCCTTCCTGATCCTCTCATTCGCGATCGGTGTCTTCCATGTGTTCCTTGGCCTTGTGCTGGGCATAGTGAACGCCTGGACGGAGATGAGTTGCAAGCGGCACGTGGACAAGGCCAAGAAGCACATCTGTGAGAAATCGGGCATGATTATCGTGATCACCGGTCTTATCCTGGTGATCCTTGGAATTGCCCTCGCGCTCCCATCCAGCATTGTGACCACGGGGGCGGTCCTGATAATCGTGGCAATCCCCCTCATATTTTACGGCGGCGGCGCCTTTGGCACGTTTGAGATCATGAGTACAGTGACGAATATTCTCTCGTACTCCCGTATCATGGCTATCGGCATGGCTTCGGTCATACTTGCGGTTGTCGCCAACAAGCTGGGTGGCATGATGGAGGTTGCCCTTGTGGGGCTGATTATTGCAGCACTCCTTCACACGCTCAACCTGATACTCGCCATGTTCAGTCCTTTCCTCCATTCCCTTCGTCTGCACCTGGTCGAGTTCGATTCGAAATTCTACCAGGGAGGCGGGAAGATGTACAAACCCTTCAAGAAGGAAAATGGAGGCAAATCGACATGAACCGCCCGGATGGGTCTTTACGTACATTCATGATCGAAATACATGCCGGAGAGGAGTAATCCATGTAATTGAAGCATATCACACGGGCATATTGTCTAAATCACCCTAATCGTGATGCGGAACGCAGAGGCACACGATCAGAATCGAATCTCGAAAACGATGTGCCGCCTGTGCACATGGCGGCGCTTTGGATGGAGGCTGATGTGAATGGTTGATTTCGGAATCCCTATTGGGGCAGGCATCGCATTCGGGCTTGGAGCGCTCGGTACCGGGATTGCACAGTCAAGAATCGGCGCAGCGGGTGCGGGAACGATTGCAGAAAAACCAGAGATGTTTGGATTGATGATCATTCTGGTGGCTATCCCCGAGACCCTCGTCATTCTCGGTTTTGTGGTTGCATCCATGATCATGATCATGCTGGTGTGAACCGGGAGACTCCAATACTCCTGGGACCAGGGGATCTGGAACGGAACACCCGAAAGAACAGGTGAACCATGGCAATTGACGATCTGATCAAGGCTGTAGAAGTGAGCGGGCAGGAACGTATCAAGGAGATACAGGAACGCTCGAAGGCCGAGGCAGATGAAATCATCAGGGAGGCACATGTAAAAGACCTGCCCATAAAAAAACGCTTCATGGACGGGGCGATACAATCGGTTGCAGTACAGAGAAACAAGATATTATCTGAAGCACGGGAAAAGAGCCGGATGGAGATTATCCAATCCAAAAACGAGGTTTTCGAGAGAGTTTTTGAAGAAGCGGTTCAGAAACTGGCATCCATACGAAAAGATCCGGGCTACAGGGCAATTCTGAAACACCTTCTTCTGGAATCGATTGGTCAACTCGGGTCAGACAGCGTCATTCTTCATGTTGACAGAAAAGACGAAGATCTGTTGAAGGACATCCTGAAGGAGATAAACGTATCCGGCCAGATCGTACCCGATCTGACCTGTGCCGGCGGCCTGAACGCATACAGTCGCGATGAACGCTTCGTGATCTTCAATACGCTCGAATCCCGTCTCAAAAAGGCAAAGGAGATCTACAGGCCCGAAATGTTCTCGGTATTGTTCGGTGAGTGACATGGAGTATGCGTATGTCAATGCACGGATAAAGGCCATGAAAAGCCGCCTGCTTGACCGCTCGTTTCTCGAACAACTCATCAACAAGCCTGACATCGATTCTCTCATCGCTGAACTTGAAAAAACCACGTACAGGGAGGAGCTGGACAAGGCAGGGGTTCTCTATACAGGTATTCACCGCATTGAAGTCGCGATTCGGAAAGATCTTGTCAAGACATTCAGAACGGTCCTCAATCTGATACGAGGAGGAGAGACAGAGTCCTACCTCACCATCATCCTCAACCGGTGGGACGTCCAGAATATCAAGACTATTTTAAGGGGGAAGAAGATCCAGGAAAATCCATCAGAAATTCTGGAATGCCTGATCCCAGCTGGAGAACTCGACGAAGCAGCCCTCACCGAACTCGTGAAACAGCCCGATGTGAAGGCGGTGATCGATCTTCTTGCGACGTGGGGCATTATCTACTCGCGCCCCCTGACGCTTAATTTCAAGGAATTCAGTGAGACAGGAGACTTGCTGGTCCTTGAATATGCACTCGACACGTTCTATTATCAGGATGCCATCTCAAGGTTGAAATCCGGAGAATCGGATGATGCACGCATCCTCAAAAATATCCTCGTGACCGAGATAGATATCAACAACATCAAGACAGTGCTTCGTTCGATTAGGGATCGTATCGATATTGAGGAGGCAAAACGCTATTTCGTAAAAGGTAGCCCTGATTTTGATATCGAAAGGCTCACCTCGATGATGAAGGCAGGGACCATCGATGGGGCGCTGAAACAGCTCGAGCATACTCCCTACCAGTTCATCACCACCATCCCCCAGGAATACATTGTTGCAGAAAAGATCTCGGCATTTGAAAAGGAACTGGAACGGTATCTCGTAAAAAAGGCAGTAAGCCTCTTCATTGGAGATCCCCTCTCAATCGCAATACCGATCGCGTATATCTGGGCAAAGTATACCGAAGTGACGAACATCCGCGTGATTGCCCGCTGCAAAATCATCGAAGTGCCGGAAAAGGAACTCAGGGAGGCGCTTATCAGTGTATAAGTTCATCGTGGTGACGGATCCCGATACCGCACCGGGATTTCGCCTTGCAGGCGTGGATGTAATGGAGATCCATGATTCCGAAGAGGTTCATGCATTGCTCCCATCCCTTCTTCTCAAGGACGATACCGGCATCATCGCGATCAACGAGGACTATATGATGTCGCTTGAAGAGAAGATGATGGAAAAAATCGAGAAGTCCTATCGGCCCATCATCATCCCAATCCCATCCCGCGCAAAAAGGCTAGACCGGACCAGTTACATCGAGGGACTTCTGCGAAGAGCGATTGGGTACAATATCGTGCTGAGGAAGTGACTGTATGATTGTCGGTGCTATTTCAAGAATTTCGGGTCCCGTTGTCCTTTCCGAGGGCATGCGGGGATCCCGCATGTATGACGTGGTGAAGGTCGGAACACAGCAGCTGAACGGCGAGATCATACGGCTCGATCGCGATCAGGCCGTCATCCAGGTGTATGAGGACACCACGGGCCTGCAGGTGGGTGAACACGTATCCAATACAGGACTCCCCCTCTCAGTCGAGCTTGGACCGGGCCTCCTCTCTTCCATTTACGACGGTATCCAGAGGCCTCTCCCGCTCCTTGCGGAGAAGAGCGGGAGTTTCATATCGCGGGGTATCTCTGTCCCCGGGATCTCGCACGAGAAGAGGTGGAGATTTTCACCACGGGTAAAGACGGGGGTGCGGGTTTCCGGAGGCGATGTGATTGGAACGGCACATGAATACCACCTTGAACATCGCATCATGGTGCCGCCGTTTGTCTCAGGGATGGTAAGGGACATCTATGAGGGGGAGTTTACCATCGACGAACCCGTCTGTATTCTGGAAGACGGAAGACAGATCACAATGATGCAGACCTGGCCGGTACGGAAAGGGAGACCATACCAGCGCAAGATGGACCCCGATACGTTGCTGGTTACCGGTCAGCGTGTCTTTGATACGCTGTTCCCCGTAACGAAAGGGGGGACGGCGATGATTCCGGGGGGATTCGGTACCGGGAAGACTGTCGCAGAGCAGACGCTTGCCAAGTGGTCGGATACCCAGATCGTGGTCTATATCGGTTGCGGAGAGAGGGGGAACGAGATGACGGATGTGCTCACCGAATTTCCCGAACTGCTTGACCCAAAGACCAAACTCCCATTGATACAGAGGACAGTCCTTATTGCCAATACCTCGAATATGCCGGTCGCTGCACGGGAGGCTTCTATCTATACCGGAATCACCATTGCCGAGTATTACCGTGATATGGGGTACGATGTCGCGCTCATGGCCGACTCCACCTCCCGGTGGGGCGAGGCATTGCGTGAAGTATCAGGCAGACTTGAAGAGATGCCAGGGGAAGAAGGGTACCCCGCATACCTTGCGACAAGACTCGCTGCATTCTACGAGAGGGCGGGTCGCGTGGTCTGTCTCGGCTCTGACGAACGGAAGGGTTCGGTCACGGTGGTCGGGGCCGTTTCGCCTCCCGGCGGAGATTTCTCCGAACCAATAACCCAGAACACCCTTCGCATTGCCGGAACATTCTGGGCACTCGACACGAGCCTTGCGTACAGGCGGCACTTCCCCTCCGTGAACTGGATAAAGAGCTATTCCCTTTACCTGGACCAGATCCAGGATTGGTATACCGCGAGTGGGTTTTCCGACTGGAAGGAGCTCAGGGCGCGGGCAATGTATCTCCTCCAGAAAGAAGTCGAACTGCAGGAGATCGTGCAGCTCGTGGGCCCAGATGCATTACCGGAGAGCGAGAAGGCAATTCTTGAGATCACACGCATGATCCGCGAGGACTTTCTCCAGCAGAGTGCATACCACGATATCGATTCGTTCTGCTCGCTTGAGAAGCAGTATTGGATGCTCAAGGTGATACTCTTCTTTTATGACCGGTTGAACCAGTCAATGGGAAAGGGGATTTCTCTCAGCAAAATCCTGAAACTGCCCGTGAAAGCAGAGATTGGGCGAATGAAGGAGCTCACCGAAATCGAAAAGATCAAGGACCTTGTCGATCAGATCGACGGCTCTCTTGGTTCTCTGGAGGTGGAGCGATGATCCGGGTGCCGCTCTTTACAAAAGAGGCCCGGGCAATCAACTATGTTTCAGGCCCTCTGATTTTTATTC
Organism: Methanolinea sp.; assembly: GCA_013331225.1. GTDB lineage: Archaea > Halobacteriota > Methanomicrobia > Methanomicrobiales > Methanospirillaceae > Methanolinea_A > Methanolinea_A sp11423u. The sequence goes on along the minus strand of DUGV01000247.1, from coordinate 8,332 downwards.
AGAATGTGAAAGGCGTCTCGTACGGCGAGATCGTCCGGATCATCCTCCCCACAGGCGAAGAACGCACCGGGCAGGTCCTTGATATATCGAAGGATATCGCCGTCACCCAGGTATACGAAGGGACCAGCGGTATAGACAACAAGGAGACACGGGTCCGGTTCACCGGAGAACCCCCGAAGGTAAAAGTCTCAATCGAGATGCTGGGACGGATCTTCAATGGCATAGGAAAACCCCGCGACGGAGGACCCGAGATCATTGAAGAATCAAATCTGGACATCAACGGAATGCCCATAAATCCATCCGCCAGGGACAAACCCGCTGATTTCATCCAGACCGGCATGTCAACGATTGATGGCCTGAACACGCTTGTCCGCGGCCAGAAACTGCCCATCTTTTCGGGTGCGGGCCTTCCGGCCAATAAGCTTGCCGCCCAGATTGCGCGGCAGGCCAGGGTCCTCGGGGAAGAGGAGAAGTTCGCGGTCATCTTTGTCGCCATGGGCATCACATACAAGGAGGCCTCCTTCTTCATGAGGGATTTTGAAAAGACAGGTGCATTAGAGAGGGTGGTGTTCTTCATGAACCTTGCAGACGACCCCACTATCGAGAGGATCGCCACCCCCCGTTGTGCCCTCACTGCCGCTGAATTTCTCGCCTATGAACACGACCTTCATGTGCTTGTGATCCTCACTGACATGATTAACTACTGCGAGGCATTGCGAGAGATCTCCACGGCACGGGAGGAGGTGCCAGGCCGAAGGGGGTATCCCGGGTATATGTACACCGACCTCGCATCCATCTACGAGCGGGCAGGGAGGGTGAAAGGCCGGAAAGGATCCATCACCCAGATCCCAATCCTCACGATGCCGGATGACGATATCACCCACCCGGTCCCTGACCTTACCGGCTATATTACCGAGGGACAGATCGTCCTCTCACGCGATCTCTTTCGCCGCGGGGCAGATCCTCCAATCGACTCACTCCCATGCCTCTCACGCCTGATGAATCTTGGTATCGGACCTGGAAAGACGAGAGAGGATCATCGGAATGTCGCGGATCAGCTCTATGCATCATATGCCTATGGGAGGGATCTGCGGAGGCTCGTCGCGATTGTGGGGGAAGAGGCGCTCACCGAGCTTGACAAGAGATACCTGAAATTCGCGGACGAGTTCGAGCGCCATTTCATCACGCAGGGAGACGAGAACCGGAGCATCGAGAGGACGCTTGAGATAGCCTGGCAGTTGTTCACCCTGCTCCCTGAAGAGGAATTGAAACGGATTAAACGTGAATTCATTCAGAAATATCATCCTGCTGCTCAAAAGGGGATGTGATGGAACAGATTAACCCGACCCGGATGGAACTCATCAAGAAGAACGCACAGATCAAGCTTGCAGAGCAGGGGCGCGATCTTCTCCGTGAAAAGATGGATGCGCTCATCCAGGAATTTTTCAATGTCATGGAGTCGGTATCGCAGTCGCGAAGCGAGCTTGAAAAGCTCTCCGAGGTTGCTCAGCATGCCCTGCTCATTGCAGAGGCAATAGACGACCCCGTGACATTGAAGTCTGCCTCATTTGCCACCAGGAGAGGTATCACCCTTGATATCAAGGGAAAGAATGTCATGGGTGTGCCTGTTCCTATCATCGAAAAGAAGCGTTTTGTGAAGAGCCTCTTCGAACGGGGGTACAGCATCCTGGGGGTCAGCGGACGGATTGACGAAGCGGCAGAGAAATACGAAGCGGAGCTGGATCTCATTATCACTCTCGCAGAGACTGAAACATCTCTCCGAAGGCTCGGTAGCGAGATCCAGATGACGCGAAGGCGCGTAAATGCACTTGAACAGGTACTCATTCCAGAATTGAAGCGACAGGCAAAATATATCGAGATTACGATCGATGAAAGGGACCGAGAAGACCTTTACCGGTTGAAAAAAGTAAAAAAGATCATCGAGAGAAAGAAACGAGAGACAATAGATACCTGAAGGCATGGTACCCATGAGAATCATCTCCCTCGTCGCTTTGGGACTCGTTGATCCAGCATGGTTGCGATTTTTTACGTTCGGAAATCCAGATCAGGAACCATAGCGGTATTTTGTCTTTGTGAGAGTGTGGTTCGTCCAGGGTTCAGGAGGACGACCTTTTTTCCTCATAGCCCACATCAGAATAACCTGGGACATCACCTTCACGGATTGCGACAACATAACGCGGGCAGGGAAGAGATAAGAAGAAAAATATGTAGTGAATGAACAGCATTACACAATTAAGGCCTGGGTTATTACTCTAATGTTCACGCAATCTTTTGTAACAACCCGATTACTTCCTGTATCGCATCACTCTCCAGCCGGCCTTCCCGCTTCACCTCTTTTCCAACCCCGATGATAGCATCGACACCATCTTTTGTGAGTCTTGTAAACGTGAATCCTTCCCATTTTCTGCGATCCAGGGATCCCCAGCACTCACCCAGCATATACTTGAGAAGCTCAATATCGTGTGCTGAATAGATCTTCCAGTCCGCTCCCAGGTTCAGTCGTATCTTCTCGATGGCCTTCTCGACTGCCATCTCTTGATGGATCTTGAACACTCTCCGGCCCCGCTCATCATTGGTCACTTCAGGCATACCCACCAGCTCACTTTAGAGTCCCTGCGGAGAATATATATCTTTTCGGACACTTCCCCCGGGTGGTGAGGCGAATTTTCGAGGGAAAAAAGAACAGAAAAGTACAAATATCGTAAAGTCCGAACGGTGCAAAGGAAGATGGACGCCGACGTCTCTCCTTCCGTGTGTGACATTCACTCCCTCGCGAAGAGAGATTCCTTCTACTCTATCCAGCTTCCCACGTGATGCGGGTAGTTCAATCCCGGCGGGAACTTTTCCTCTCGATCCTCTCGTAAATGGCGATCAGCCCCCGCTGATCGGCCTCCCGGCAGAACCCGTGCCCGGCACGTGATGTTGTCAGCACATGCCGAAGGTGGCGGTACGATTTCATGCAATTAACCTCCTTATCGGTGCTGGATGTCCCGGGAACGCGATAAATCCCAGGATACAACATCAGCTATTTTTGCGGACTTTAACAATAAATCCTTGCATTGCGCTCATGCACTGCACAGGGTCTCCTCTTTTTCCCCGGCAATGATCACGCTTCCTTCCCCTCATCCGGGAGCAGGATGGCAGTCGCCTCTTCAACAGTTCTCTGCGTATCTATCTCATGCGAAAGAGACTTTCTTCCAATGGCTATGATGTCAAAGACCGAAATAGCTGTGATGCGGGGATACTGGACCATATCCCAGAACTCTCGCTCCTTATAGACCCACACTTCCCCTATCACATACTTCAATGCATTCTGGTCTTCCTGTGAAAAGTGTGTCCAATCAGCCCCCATCTGCTTCCTGATCCTCTCCACGACCCGCTCCACGTTCTTCTCCTTTTGCAGCGAGTACATCCGCCTCCCAATCTCTGTCCTGGATACATCCGGCATCTGCTATCCGCCCCTCCCTGTGGATATGCGGAGATATACCCCGGGATTAAAAAGGTTTTGCCAGGGAATTTTTTTAGTGGGATATTCTCGGGAGATGCGAGTCCAGTCTTCCGGAGATCATCAAATATCGCCTGTAACATTTCATTTGCGTCAAATTGGAATGATTAATAATGACAGAAATCCAGACTTCTACCCATTCGAGGGCGAGTTTATGATAACACTGCCATTCCTGATACTCTTTCCTGCCGCAATAGCTCTCCTTCTCCTGCTCGTCCCTGGCGATTCTTGGAGGAGGCTGATCGTGAAGGCAGGCGCGCTTATCATCGGCATTGCTTCCCTCTACCTCCTGTTCATCACGCCCGAGGCAGGACCGGAATTTTTCCCGGTCGCATTCGAACCTGTCTCGAACCTGATGTTCCTGGCGGAGATGGTCATTGCCGCGTTCCTGATCTACCTCGGGGTAAAATACAAGAAATACCTCGCAATCCTCCTGGTCATCGCGCAGGCGGCACTGCTGGTCTACTACGAATCCATGGGCTTAACACGGATACATACCGTGCCAAATCTCTTTATCGACCAGTTCTCATTGATCATGGCCCTGATCATCGGCATCATCGGAAGCCTCATCTGCGTATACGCCCTGGGATACATGGCCACCTATCAGGAGCACCACCCGNNGACCGGAGAAGGACGTTCTTCTTCCTCATGTTCTTCTTCCTCTCCTCCATGTTCGGGCTGGTCTTCTCCGATTATCTCCCCTGGGTCTTCTTCTTCTGGGAGCTCACGACGCTCTGTTCCTTCCTCCTCATCGGGTACTCGGGCACTGGTGAAGCAGTCAACAATGCGTTCCTTGCACTGAACATGAACCTCCTGGGGGGAATAGCGTTTGTCGGCGCACTCATTTACCTCGCCTTTGTCAGCCCCGGTGGCGAGTTGCTGGATATCAGCACTCTCATCCAGTCCGGCCACATGGTCGCCCTTGTGCCCGCCGTACTCATCGCCTTTGCCGGGATCACAAAGGCAGCGCTGATGCCGTTCTCTGCATGGCTCGTAGGGGCGATGGTCGCACCAACCCCGGTCTCCGCCCTCCTGCACTCGAGCACAATGGTCAAGGCAGGGGTCTACGTAATCGTGAGGTTCGCGCCTGTTCTGACCGGGACGATGGAAGGGCTGATTATCGGCCTTGTGGGTGGGTTCACCTTCCTGCTTGCATCCGCAATTGCCATCTCCCAGAGCAATGCGAAAAAGGTGCTCGCATACTCCACCATCGCGAACCTCGGCCTCATCGTGGCTTGTGCGGGGGTGGGGACCTACAAGCTTGTCTGGGCGGCGATCCTCTTGATCATCTTCCATGCCATCGCCAAGTCGCTTCTCTTCCTCTGCGTGGGCACGGTCGAGCATCGCATCGGCAGCAAGGACATCGAGGACATGACCGGCCTGATCGTGCGCATGCCGCACGTGGCAGTGATGATGTTCATCGGGATCGCAGGGATGTTCCTTGCACCGTTTGGGATGCTGATATCCAAGTGGGCCGCCATCGAGGCCTTCATCGAGGCCCAGTTCGGCCTCATCTTCGTGGCCATCCTTGCTTTCGGGGGATCGATCACGGTCTTCTTCTGGTCAAAGTGGATGGGAAAGATCATCTCTGTCTGTCCCGTGGCCACGAAGGTGGAGAACCGCATACCGCAGGAGAAATGGATCGCACTCTCGCTCCTCACCGCGATGACGGTGTTCATCTGCCTTGCGTTCCCAATCATCTCCTCGCATCTCATCGAGCCGTTCGTTCTCTCGGTCTATGGACAGACTGCACGGCTCTCCCAGGACAACATCACCATCATGGCCATGATGCTCTTCCTCCTGATGATCATGCCATTCTCCCTGCTCTGGTTCAGGAAGGAGAAAAAAATCGTGCCACCCTACATGGCGGGGAGGCCCACGACGCCCGACCTCCATTTCCTCGGCTCCATGGGAGTCCAGCGCCAGGTGACCCTTGGAAATTACTATCTGGAGGAAGTCTTCGGTGAGAAGAGACTCTTCATGGCCGGGACGGCGCTCTGTTTCGGCCTCATCCTGCTTGTGGGAACCCTCACCGCGGGGGTGGCGCTATGATCATGGTGGAGTATGCCCTCCTGTTTATCGTGCTGGCCCCCTTCGTTGGCGGGCTGGTGGCAGGGATCGATCGCAAACTGACCGCCAGGATGCAGGGACGCGTGGGCCCGCCGCTCCTCCAGCCATTCTACGATGTCGGAAAGCTCTTCCAGAAGGAGCAGATCGTGGTGACCCCATCTCAGCACTTCTACATCCTCTCATACCTCGTCTTCATCGTGGCGAGCGGGGCACTCTTCTTCGCCGGGGGCGATCTCCTGCTGGTCATATTTGCATTCACGCTCGCCCACATATTCCTGGTGCTCGGCGCCTACTCGTCATACTCGCCTTACAGCTTCATCGGCGCCGAGAGGGAGCTTATCCAGATCATCGCCTACGAGCCGATGATCATCCTTGCAGCCGTGGGCATGTACATGGTGACCAAGAGCTTCTTTGTCTGGGAGATCATGGCGAGTTCACTTCCCCTGATCCTCTACCTCCCCGGGGTCTTCCTCGGGTTCCTCATGGTCCTGACCATCAAGCTGAGGAAGTCTCCCTTCGACCTCTCAACCTCGCACCACGCGCACCAGGAGATCGTGAAAGGGGTGACGACCGAGTTCTCAGGCCCGATGCTTGCGAGAGTGGAAATCGCCCACTGGTACGAGAACGTCTTCCTCCTTGGGTTCATCTATCTCTTCTTTGCATGGAACCCGGTGTACGGCATCATCGCCATCATCGTCGCCTACCTGCTCGAGATCCTGATCGACAACACCTTCTCCCGCGGGACCTGGAAATTCACCCTGAAGAGCGCATGGATCATCGCGGGAATGATGGGGCTCGTCAATCTCGGGGTGCTCTATTACCTTTCGGGGGTGGTGCCGGTATGACCCACCTCTCGAAGTCCCCATGGATCCTCCACTATGATGCATCCAGCTGCAATGGCTGCGACATCGAGGTGCTGGCCTGCCTCACCCCTCTCTATGACGTGGAGCGGTTCGGGATTATCAACACTGGCAACCCGAAACATGCCGACATGCTGGTTATCACCGGGGGAATCAACGAGCAGAACAGGGCAGTTGTAAAAAACCTCTTCGACCAGATGCCTGACCCGAAGGTGGTGGTCGCAGTCGGGATCTGCGCCTGCACCGGCGGAGTGTTCAGGGAGTGCTACAATATCGCGGGTGGTGTCGACTGCATCATCCCGGTGGACGTGTATGTCCCGGGATGCGCCGCACGACCCGAATCCATCATCGACGGAATCGTGCGGGCACTCTCGGTCCTCGAGGAGAAGAAGGCGAAGCTGGTAAAACCTGAACGGGCTGGTTCCGGAGGTGAGAGATGACAATGGAAGCACAGGATACCACACTGGTAGAGCAGGACCACCTGATCGGCAGAGTGGAAGAATTCAAGAAAAAGGGATACCGGCTAGTACAGATGAGCTGCACCAAGGTCGGGGAAAAATACGAGATCAACTACTCTTTTGATTTACACTATACGTTCCAGAATCTTCGTATCGTGGTAGACGGGCAGACAGAAGTCCCCAGTATTTCCGGGATATACTGGGGGGCGTTCATCTACGAGAACGAGATGCATGACCTCTTTGGCATCCGGATCGTGGGGATGAATATCGACTTTGGCGGAAACCTGTTCCGAACCGCGAAAAAGAATCCATTTGCAAATCCCACTTTCAGGGAGGAGAGACCATGTCACGGAGAATAGTCGTCCCGTTCGGGCCGCAGCACCCCGTACTCCCCGAGCCCATCCACCTTGACCTGGTACTACAGGACGAGAGGGTGGTAGAGGCGATCCCGTCGATCGGATACATCCACAGGGGCCTCGAGACCCTGGTGGCAAAACGCGAGTATCCCGAATACGTCTATATCGCCGAGAGGACCTGCGGTATCTGCAGCTTCATCCACGGGATGACCTATTGCCAGGCAGTCGAACAGGTAATGGGCCTCGAAGTGCCCGAACGTGCCCTCTATCTCAGGACCATCTGGTCAGAGTATTCCAGGATGCACTCGCACCTCCTGTGGCTCGGGCTCTTTGCCGATGCGTTTGGTTTTGAGAACCTTTTCATGGCCTCTTGGAGACTGCGGGAGTTCGTCCTCGATGTCCTGGAGGAGACAACCGGCGGGCGTGTTATCCAGGGGAGCTGCAAGGTGGGAGGAGTAAGGAGGGACATCCCGGCTGATACCCTCGACCGTATGGTTGGGGACCTTGCTGACTTCGAGCGCAATTACAGGGAGATCGCCAATGTGTTCCTTCGCGATGAATCCGTCATCGGCCGTACACGCGGAGTCGGGGTGCTCTCACGTGATGATGCGTACTACCTCGGTGCGATGGGCCCCACCGCGCGGGGCAGTGGTGTGGCCATAGACCTGAGGGAGACAGGATACGCGGCCTATGGTAAGATCAACTTCAAACCCGTGGTGGAGGAGGGGGGAGACTGCTATGCGCGGTGTGCCGTGAGGGTGAAGGAGATCTTTTCCTCGATCGACATCGTGCGCCAGGCTGCTGCCCGTATCCCCGAAGGGGAGATCGAGGTCAAGCCGAAGGGAAATCCGGATGGCGAGTGCTTCTCACGCGCCGAGCAGCCCCGAGGGGAACTCGTGCACTACGTCAAGGGTGACGGAAGCCGGCACCTGGTGCGCTCCCGAATCCGCACTCCGACACTCACGAACATACCGCCCCTGGTGAAGATGCTTGCAGGGTGCGAGCTTGCTGATGTACCGGTAATCGTGCTGAGTATTGACCCGTGTATCGGGTGCATGGAGA
>DUGV01000229.1 GCA_013331225.1 Methanolinea sp. | reverse complement strand
CCTCTTTTTCAGTGCCTTGCACCGGTTGAAGTAGGTCTCGCCCCAGATCCATGGCTGGTAGTTCCTGCACATCTCGGGCTTCACGGCGTGAATCCCGCATAGGTACCTGTTTTTTGCGACCCTCTTCAGGAACGGGCAGACCGGGAGGTAGCCGCCCGTGGCAGGGTCCCGCAGCTCCACCGCGTGTATACCCGAGAGGTCTCCGGGGGCAATCTCCGTGCACCGCACCCACCTCCCGTCTTCGAGGCATGCCATGAAGAACGAAAGGATATCCTCGCGGCCATCCTCCATCCACGAGAAAAGGTTCTCGAGGGTGGGCTGGATCCTGTCCCCGAATATCTTGCAGCAAAGCCCGCACTGGAGGCACTCGTCGCTCCCCCCTTCGGCAGTCATGCGGTTGTCCCCAGACTGTTCAGGATTCACAAATCCCATTGGTGGTATTGTTCTCCCGAACCCTTATCTCTCTTTCATTCCTCTCCACCGCGGTCGAGCCATCCGTGCACTGCCATTCCGGCAGATCGTGCCCCTGGATTTATCCCGTATTCGGTCCGAATGGTATGGCTATGGCATTCGACTGCAGGCAGTGCGGCAGATGCTGCATGCACCTTGGGGACTATATCGAGATCGAACGGGAAGTCGGTCCCTTCGAGTTCACCTGCTGCTCGGTCTCGTCCGGCACCACGTTTACTGCCAGGGTCGATGCCGACAAGCAGGACCTCTTTTCAGACCGCACCTGGATCAGAGAACACCCTGCTGCATGCCCCTTTCTCCGCCCTTCGGGTACCCGCATCGTCTGCACTATCCACCACACGAGCCCCGCGCAATGCAAGGCATACCGCTGCGTGATTGCCCGCATTTATTCCCCTGACGGAGTCGAGATGGGATACATCACCGGGACGCGTGCCCTCCACAGCAGCGATCCTGCGCTCAGGGCGGCCTGGGACGAAGTGGAACGGGCGATCGCTGCATGCCCGGAGGACGCCGAGAGCCGGATCGCCCCACTGCTGGCCCGGAGAGGATACCGGTGCGAGTGAAGGGGGCCAGGCCTGTTCTGCCCGGAACGCCCCCCCCTTCTCCTGAGAATACATTAATATGGCGCCCGGTCACTCCTTTTTCATGGATGTCCTGAAGATTCCAAAGATGGAGAAGCAGGAGTATGACCGGATCATTCACGAAGGCCACGTGAGCCGAATCGCCTTCCGCGGGGAGAATTTTCCCTATATCGCTCCGTTCATGTACGTATTCGATGGAAAATACCTCTATTTCCTCTCCACGAAGTACGGGCGGAAGATCGGATACTTCAGGAGCAATCCCGCAGTCTCCGTCGAGATCGAGCAATATTCGCCAGATCTCTCCACGTTCCGGTTCGTGAGCCTCCAGGGCCGCCTCGAGGAGGTGAGGGACCCTGTGATTTCCCGTGATGTCCGCGCCAGGTTCGTGGACATGATGAAGCGCCGGGGTCTTTCATCGGCCGCAATGTCCGCGCTCGGCCACTCTCCCGAGGACCCGCCCGAGAAGATACTTGAGGAGGAGCGAAACCTCGTCTGGAAACTCGTGGGCGTAAAAGACATCGTCGCGCTCAAAAACGCCTGAGAGATCCACCTTTTTTATCTCACTTCTTCGTCACCGACGACTCCCTCCACCAACAGGCATTTTCTTTGGTCTTTCGAATACCGTGCGCATGTTTTAATCCAGGTACCGGGATACTCTACGACCATGGAAGACGCCGAGGTCTTTTTTGGGAAGGACGCCTACGCACGGCACACGGGGATCGAACTGCTCGAAATCGGACCAGGGACGGCCCGGGTCAGGATGGAGATCCGGGAAATGCATGAAAACAGCCATGGCACGGTGCATGGCGGCGCTATCTATACCCTCGCAGACGCCGCATTTGCGCTTGCCTCGAACTCCCACGGGATTCCGGCCGCAGCCATCAATGCAAGCATCTCCTACATGAAATCTGCAAGGGGCGGGTCGCTCTATGCCGAGGCAAGGGAGTTTGCGCTCAACCCCAAGCTTGCGACCTACACCGTCGAGGTGACCAACGGAGATGGCGAGAAGATTGCAATCTTCCAGGGCATGGTGTATCGGAAATCACCCCGCAGGTAGCGGGTGGAAAGAATCCGGGGGAGCGCGCGGTCGCCCTGAAATGCAGCACTCACGGGCAGCGCCAGCAGAACCCCCGGGGAGCGGCCTGGAAAAACCGATCGCAGACGATTCGGCAGAGCCTGTGTGACTCGGCCAGGTAACGGGCAGTGTCCTGCAATATCCGGGACTGTTCCCCGGGATGGAATTCAGAGAGCCACAGCCGGATCATCTGCTCCGTCGGCTCCAGGTGAAACTGCAGCCCGAGCGCACTCCCGACTGCGAGGGCCTGGTGGGGAACCTCTTTGCCCCGGCAGACCAGGTCCGCCCCGGCAGGGAGCGAGAACGTCTCACCATGCAGCTGGAACGCCATAAACGAGCGAGGAACCCCGGGGAGCACAGCGATATCAATGACCTCCAGTGGAACCCAGCCAATCTCTTTCCTGCACGGTGAGATCTCTCCCCCGCAGGCAGCCGCGATCATCTGGGCGCCGAGGCAGATCCCGAGGACCGGTCGCCCCTTTGCAATCCAGGATCGGATGAGCCTTTTTTCCTGGTCGATGAAGGGATATCGGGCACCATCGTTCACGCTCATCGATCCACCCAGGACGAGGAGATGGGTCGACGTGACAGGCGGAACTTCGTGTGTTTCGAACAGGGGCACAACGGTGCTGGATATTCCTCTGGTGCGGGCGACCTCTTCAAAAATACCCGCAGGTTCCGCTTTTTCGTGCTGCAGGATGAAAAGACTTGTCGCAGTCATTCTCTACAGAAGAGGGGGCTCGGGGAGATGGTGAACCTTGTGCTCTCCGTGGAGAATTGGAGAGAAGAAAGACGATTTGCGCCTTTTTCTCGGATACGTCCCGGTATGGACGCCGCCGGCATTGGAGGCTGCCGGGAGACGCCGCCATGTTGGAGCGCGCCTAACAGGGCGATGAAACCTGCATTCGTGATCGATCGCATGGGGTTCAGTCGTAAAGAAAGACCTCTTCGACAGAGACGCCAAAGAACCTCGCGATCTTGAAAGCCAGCTCGAGGGATGGGTCATACTTCCCCTTCTCGATGGCAAGGATGGTCTGGCGGGTCACGTTGAGCTTCTGCGCGAGCGCCTCCTGGGTCAGATCGTGCATGGCACGGAAAACTTTGATCTTATTCTTCATCTGTCTCCCATTCCCCGTATTTTCGAGCGTAATACACGCGGAATCCAATGTAGAGGAACGCGATGCAGCAGAGCAGGATCATCTGGAGGATGCCGAAGTACCCGAGGTGCGGCTCGTCCCTTGGAAAGTCGTGCGGCAATTCCCTCGGGCGCGGGAGACCGAGTGGGGTGCTGAACCCAATGACCGCACTCCCGAGGCTGACTGCAAAGAAGAGGACCCAGAAGACCTCGAGCGTCCTTGACCCTGCCTTCTGGGTGATGAGTACCGCCCGTTCATCCTCCCTTTGGTCTGTGATAGTCATCCTGGCCACGTACAAAAGCCCGACACCCATGATGAACCCTGCCGTGATGATGAGGGGATTTCGCATCACGACCGAGAGCCAAAAGAGCCCTACCTCTACAAGGCCTACAATCCCTGCCAGGAGAAAAAACGTGTTCTGTTTCATGCCGCTCAAGTGTAACAGGTATTTGACATCCCTGTCACATAAGGGTAACCTTGATGTTCTCACCTGGTTTTTTTCATTCAACGATGTTCCGGGGCCATTCCCGGAATCCGTGCAGTGTTTCTTTCATTATTCCTGCCATCACCCACAAGACGGGTTTTTCTCACCACACGGGTCCGGTCGACAACTTGACCGCCCCTTTCCGTGTACTGGGACGCCCGTCCGGGAGAGGAGGGAAGGAATAAAGTGCCTGTCCCTACCTTACTCTAACAGGAATGCCGTTCACGGGTGGGATCTCTCTATTTACTTCCGGGAAGGATGATTCGCTCACCTTTACCGTGTTGCGGCTTTTATTCCCCGTTCTCCTCGCTTTCACCTATTTCTTCAGCAGCCTTCTTGTCCTCCCTCCTGAGAAGTCCCTGATCCTCGGAGGGCTGATGATAGTCTACTATATCCCCCCCGCAGGAAAGGAGTCCATCATCCCGCTTGGAATCGGGCTTGGCATACCCTGGTGGCTGATGGCGGCCTCACTCGCATTCCTCGATGTCATCACGAGCCTCTTTGTCATCCTCAACTTCCGGATTGCACTTCGCATTCCCGTACTTGGGCCCTGGATCTCCCGGTTTCTCGCATCAGGGGACGCCTTCATGGAAAAACACCCCTGGCTCTCCCGATGGTCGGTACTGGGCGTCGCGGGCTTCGTGCTTCTCCCCCTCCAGGGAACGGGGGGTGTCGGAGCGACGCTTGTCGGGATGATGGCAGGGCTCTCTCCTGGGAAGATCCTCCTTGCCATTGGAATAGGTGCATCGGCCGAGTGCCTGATCTTCGCCCTCGGCTCCGAGCTGATCTGGCGGTTGATCATGGAGAACCTGGTCCTCGGGCTCGGGGTCGCCCTGGCAGTCATCATCGCCGGAATCATCCTCTACCTGGCGTTCCGCCGCCGCTTCAGGGAGTTGCATGGTTGAACTCCCCTGCTGCGAGTGAAAAATAATTCATCTCTTTCCGAGCAGCCAGGCACCGAGCGGGCAGCTCACAACGCGGCAGAGCAGCATGATCAGCAGGAGGACGATCACAATGATGGCGGCCATCCCTTCTGCCTGGAGGACAGTACCGATCCACCTGCTTCCGGGGAGGAGGCGGAGATCGGCGAGATCGATCCCCGCAAGCAGGCGGGCGACGGTGGTCACGACCAGGACCGAGGGGATGACAAACCGGCAGAGAGGATGCACGACCCTGGACAGCGCTGTCCCGATTTCCCTTGAGAGCACGTCCCGTGGGACAAACCAGGTGAAGGCGACTGCCAGGAGAATCCCGGCAATCGGGAGCCCCAGTGTCCCCACTGTCTCGTCCATGAAGTCAAGTACCTTTATACCGTTGAAGGTCAGGTGAAAAGAGCTGTAGCTCAGCGCCGAGGGAAGGCCCACGGCTGCCATGAGGATTCCGAGGAGGAGCGTGGCCTTCTTCCTCGACCATCCGGCTGCCTCCTGCAGGGATGAGACACTCACCTCGAGCATCGATACCGACGAAGTGAGCGCGGCAAAAAAAAGGACGAGGAAGAATGACACGGCAAAGAACACTCCTCCGGGCATCGCGGCGAATGCCATAGGGAGGGTGGTGAAAGCGAGTTCGGCTCCCGCTGCAGGTGTCAGACCGAACGAAAAGACCAGCGGGAAGATGACGATTCCTGCGAGGATGGCGACCGCAATGTCGGACAAGGTGATGATGAGGGCGGAGCGGGGGATGTGCATCCCCCGCTCCATGTAGGCACCGTAGGTAAGGAGGATTCCGGTCCCCACCGAGAGCGAGAAGAACGCCTGCCCAAACGCGGCGCTCCACAGGAGGGGATCTGAGAGGACGGAGAAGTCCGGGGTGAACAGGAATAATATGCCCTCCGCGAACCCGGGAAGGGTGGCATTATAGAGCGCTAGGATCACGAGGATGCTGAGTGATATGGGAATGAGGACTACGGAAAGACGCTCGATCCCCTTCTGGATCCCCTTCGAGATAACCGCTGCCGTGATGACCGCTGTGAAGAGGAAGAAGAGGACAGGGAGGACGCCGCCAGTGAACGAGGCGAACGGCACAGTCTCTCCGGAAAGGGAGAAGAGTGCGTATGCCGCCGTCCACCCGGCGATGACAAGGTAATAGCTGAGCACGAGGAAGATAATTGCGCAGAGGAGCCATCCAAGCACGCGGAACTCCGCCCTCACGGAACAAAACGCGCTCACGACCGTGCCCTGGAAATGCCGCCCCATGGCAAGTTCGAGTATCATCAGGGGCATCGCGAACGCGAATACCGCAATGAGATACGGGACGAGGTATGCACCGCCCCCGTTCTGTCCCACCACCGCTGAGAACCGCCAGATATTCCCGATACCGACCGCGGATCCAATGGCTGCCAGGACAAAGCCCGCACCCGAGGACCAGTGCTCCCGCTCTGGCGTCATTCAGTGCATGTCCCCCTGAAAAGAGGGATTTGAAGGCGCGGGGCTGCAGCTCTTACGTACCCACCCCGGGGATGGAACGGGACTGTTGCCCTCGCTCTCATACTGCAACCCCTCCGCGAGATGCTGCATCTGGCATGCTCCGATGGCTTACGTACTTGAAGATCTCCATCACCACAACGACACTTGCCGCGATGACAAGGCAGAGCAGCCACTGGTCAAGCGTCACAGGCGAGAGGCTGAGCAGGTCCTGCATGAATGGGAGGTTCATGGAGAGGATGTGCAGGCCCTGCATCAGGATAACCCCAATCACGAGGAAGGCGTTGTTCCGGAGCGGCACCCTGAAGAGGGAGCGCCACTCGGACCGGCAGTTAAAGACATGGAAGTTCTCGAAGAGCACCATCAACAGCAGGAGGAGGTTTCGCGCTATCGACTCCTCGACACCGCTTCCGATCATCCACCCGAAGAAGAGGAATGCAACGACGCCTATCGTCATCCCCGAGAGCGCCGTCTCCTTTACCATCAGGCCGTTGAATATCCCTTCTTTCGGGTCCCGGGGCTTCCTCCGCATCGTCCCCTTTTCCCCTGCCTCAAATGCAAGAGCGACACCCTGGATACCGTTCGTGACGAGGTTCAGCCAGAGCAGCTGGACTGCAAGGAGCGGGAGAGGCAGCCCTGCAATAAGGGCAAGGATGAAAAGCACCACCTCGGAGAGCCCGGTCGAGATGAGGAGATACGTCACCTTGCGGATGTTGTCGTAGGCAAACCGCCCCTCCTCGACTCCGGCAACGATTGACGAGAAATTGTCATCGGTCACGATCATCGACGATGTGTCCTTTGCCACATCGGTACCAGACCCCATGGCGACACCGATGTTGGCCCGCCTGAGTGCAGGGGCGTCGTTCACCCCGTCGCCGGTCACTGCAACGAAATGCCCCCTCCTGACGAGGGTGTCGACGACCTCCATCTTCTGCACAGGGGTTACGCGTGCAAATACCCTGACCCTGTCGATCGCTTCGGCGAATGCCGGGAGATTTGGATCTCCCATCGCGCCAAGCTGCTGCCCGGTCATCACCTCAGAAAACGACTGGGCGATCCCGAGCTCGCGCGCAATGGCAAACGCGGTCCTCGGGTGGTCTCCGGTGATCATGACCACATCGATCCCTGCATGGTGGGCAAGCCTGACAGAGTCCTTCACGTCCGGCCGCAGGGGATCGATGAATCCCGCGAGGCCGAGAAGGGTGAGTCTGGGCCTGACATCGGAGAGCTCCGCATTCTGCCCGGGCGGCTCGGATAACTCGCCTTCTGCCACCGCAAGCACCCGGTAGCCATCCTCCATCATCCTGATGAGGTGCTCCTCAACTCCAGCCGAATCCAGGGGAACTACGCCTGCGGGAGTGGCCATTGAGGTGCAGTATGGCAGGACCGCTTCCAGTGCCCCTTTCACCGCAATCTTCACCTTTCCTCCCTGGGTGCCGTCGTCATCCCTGTAGTAGACTGCCGCATACATCCGTTCAGATTCGAAGGGGACGGTTGCCACCGTTCGGATCGCATTCCTGACGGCGTCAGGCTCAAGGCCTGTCTTGTACCCGAGAGTAAGGAACGCCACGTCCATCGCACGCCCGTGGTGGACCCATGTGCCGTCCTCGCGGTAGAGCGCCCCCTCGTTGCAGATGACCGCGGCCCTTGCGAGCCGGAGCACTATATCCGAGAGCGGTCCCTGCAGGGGGACTCCCTCCGCGGTGATGCGGCCGTCACCGGGGTCGTACCCGACACCATCCGCCTCGGCATACGCCCCTGGAGGAATAAAAAGAACCCGGGCAGTCTGCTGGTTTACAGTCAGTGTCCCGGTCTTGTCAGTGGCAATTGTCGTGCAGCTTCCGAGGCTCTCGACGGCAGCAAGCTTTCTGACGATGACGTGTCTTTGCGCCATCCTCGAGGCTGCGATTGAGAGGGCGACAGTGATAGCAACCGGCAACCCCTCGGGGATGGCCGACACCACGAGGGCAACCGCGAGGAAGAAGACCTCTATGGGCGGAGTTCCGCGGGACAGGGCTACGATCGCCATGACGATGCTTGCGGCGATGATGAGAATCCCCACCTTCTGGGAGAAGGCTTCCATGCGGATGATCAGGGGAGGTTTTGCAGACTCTGTCCCCGAAACTGCCTCGGCGATCATGCCTACCTCGGTCCTGGTGGCCGTGCCGGTGACTATCCCGCATCCCCTTCCGGTGACCACGGTGCTGCCGGCATACGCCATGTTGGACCGGTCGCTCACAGGGATGTTCTCATCGCGCACACCAACTGCCTTTTCGACTGCCACTGATTCTCCTGTAAGGAGCGATTCGTCAATGGCGAGGTTCGCCGCGTGGAGGAGTCGGAGATCTGCCGGGACCCGCATCCCTGATTCGAGCTGCACGACGTCCCCAATCACCAGGTCCTCTGCCGGAAGCATCTGCCAGGTCCCTCCCCTCATGACCCGGGACATCACCTGGAGCAGGCTCTGGAGTTTCATTGCACTCTGCTCGGCCTTCCACTCCTGTGCAGTGCCAATGGCGGCATTGATGATCACCACCAGGAATATGAACCCTGCATCCTTGACATCCCCTATCAGGATCGAGATGATCCCTGCCGCAAGGAGGATATAGATGAGCGGGCTCTTGAACTGGT
>DUGV01000113.1 GCA_013331225.1 Methanolinea sp. | reverse complement strand
CTGCACCGGCCGGTGGGAGGTGGTTTTCCGATGGTAATTACGCCCTCCTCTCCTTCTCCACAACGGCCCCTGGACAAAGAATCCATCCGCCTGGTAGCCAAAGCCGAGAAAGTCGATCCCACAGTGCTCGCCCGTCACGTTGGAGGCGGGAGCGTGGTCATCATGCGGAGGGGGGACCGGTGCGTCGGCATCGGCAGGGGCCTTCGCATCAAGGTGAACGTGAATATCGGCACCTCGAATGTCCGTTCAGTCCCTCATGAAGAGGTGAAAAAGGCGGTTGTCGCCGAACACTGCGGTGCCGACACTATCTCGGACCTCTCGATGGGCAGGGACGTGGAAGAGACCCGGCGACTCATCTTTTCGCACACTTCGGTTCCCATCACCACCGTCCCGGTTTACCAGGCCGCGGCCGAGCAGGGGATCGAGGGCATGGACGCACGGGACATCCTTGACACGGTCCGCAGACAGGCCCGGGAAGGGGTGAGTTCCATGGTTGTCCACTGCATCACGAGGGACATCCTGGAGGCGTGCAGGAGGGAGGGACGTGTGCTTGGGCTCGTGTCGAAGGGCGGATCCATCACTGCGGCGTTCATGCTCCACCACGGCTGCCAGAACCCGTTCATCGAGCACTTCCAGGAGATCCTCGGGATCATGCGGTCCTGCGGGATAGTGCTCTCCCTCGGGAACTCGGTACGGAGCGGGTGCATAGGTGACGGGTGGGACCAGGCGCAAGATGAAGAGCTTCACACAAACCTCGCACTTGCCGAGGAGGCTCACCGCGCCGGGGTCCAGGTCATCATCGAGGGGGCGGGGGGGCACATCCGGTATGACCGGATTGCTTCTACGATCCGGCGTTACAGGGATGCGTCCCGTTTCCCCCTTTTCGTGGCCGGGCCGCTTCCTACCGACATCGCACTCGGGCTCGACCACATCGCCGGATGCGTCGGCGCCAGTGCGGCAGGAGCGGCGGGGGCCGATTACCTCTGCTGTATCACCCCCGCCGAGCACCTCGGGCTCCCCACCCCTGCACAGGTACGGGAGGGTCTCCTTGCGTGGAGAATTGCCGCGCATATCGGGGACCTCGCGAGGCTCGGCCTTGACATGCAGGACAGAAAGATGGCAGAGAAGAGGGCACTGATGGACAGGAAGGGGCAGATCTCGCTGGCACTTGACCCGGAGGCGGCGCGGACATCCGGTGCCGATGAGGAGACCTGCACCATGTGCGGGGACTTCTGCGCATTGCGGTTGATGAGGAGGTACCTGAAGGGGCCCCGGTGATGGAGGCCCCGATTGGGGGATTCCATCTTTTCGGGCTGGGAATCGCACCCCGCTCCAAAGGTATTTCTTGAAAGGATGGAAAACCAATCAGTCTGATGGAACGCCGAGTACTCCCTCCTTCTTTCGGCCTGCATGCAACAAAGAGCGCGCCCTGTGTTCTCCCGGGCGAACCACCCCTCCGTACCCCTCCCCTGGCATGAGATACTATATCCGCGACCTGACCCTCATTCTCCGCGGCACGTTCCGCGCCGCAGGCACAGGAGTTCCGGGGGGACTTGCGACAGTCCCAACGCTCCTCCTCCACGCCGGAGGTGAGCGTGGTGCAGTCCCCGATCCAACCCGGAAACTGGAGGGGATCATCCATCGGCAGGGGCTCCCTCCAGAATATCTCGGCCTCATGTCGGGAGTGCGGGCGGAGTGCCTCTGCATCATGCAGTATGACTTCCTGGACGTATTCCTCGCTGCCGGGGCGTTACAAGGCGACCATGGGGGGCGCGTGTCCGTCAACATGATCGTGTACAGCCGCGAAGGGATGACCGATGCCGCCCTCCTGGAGACGATCATGACAGGCACCGCTGCGAGGGAGGGGATACTCCATTCACTCGGCAGGCCCACCGGGGGTACTCCGTCGGATGGAATTGTCGTGGCCTGCGAGGGGGAGGTGGAGCACGGGGGCGGAGGGACCATGACGGAAATAGGAATGCGTCTGTCAGAGGCGGTCCGCTTTGGGGTGCAGGAAGCCCTCGCCAGGCACGAAGGGCGCATCACGCGCAGCCGGCCCTCCTTCTTCATCTACAGCCGGTTCCAGGGGGACCACTGGGTCGAGTGGCTGCCCGAGGATTGCCCGTACTATCCATGCCATTTCCCGGGGCAGCGGTGCGAGTTCTGCTACTGCCCTTTCTACCCATGCGGCGACGAAAGCCTCGGCCAGTGGGTGAAGAGCGCATCAAAGAACGATCTTGTGTGGAACTGCAGCACCTGCACCCTCCTACATGAGCCGGAGATCGCAGACTACCTCCTCGCAAACCCCGAGGCTCCGCTTGCCGAGCTGAAACGGAAAAAATGGATGCACTAGTAAGGATTACCCCTGCGCGATTCCAAGGGCGGAGACAAGCTCATCCAGCGGGATCCCATGGGCCATGGCGGCCTCCTTGATGGTCTCCCCGCGGGCGATGGCGCATCCCACGCATCCCATGCCGAATTTGAAGAGGACCTCTGCAGATTCGGGTTTTGCTTTCAGAAGTTCGTAAATCGTGCTGTCTGCAGTTATTGCCATACGCTCAGAATGTACAGGTATTTGCATATAAACCTGCAGCAGGTGGTACTTGCGTGCCATCGCAGTTTCACCACCCACCCGCATCCTTTAAGTACCCATGGCAATATGACTAATCTCCTGGAGATGTAAGAATGGATTTTTCCCACACAGCTGAAAGAATCTCCCAGAAAATCACCTCCCACGGCCATTCCGTGGAGAAGAGCGGAATAGAGGCAAAACTTAAGCGCCTTGTCGAGGAGTTCGGTGTCCCGCCGGCAGAAGCCGAGAGAACCGTGCTGAACGAATTCGCGAGAGAATACGATATCCCCGGGTTCCAGGGAAGCGGGGGCGGGGGGGCAGGAGACCAGAAGGCACTGTCCCTGCTTGCAAACGGAGAGTGGGTGACCGTGGAGTGTAAAGTGGTTGCGCTCACCGCCGCGCCCTCCCCCTCAATTGCCCAGACAGGGATCGTGGCCGACGAGTCAGCCGCGGTGCGCTTCGTGGTCTGGTCAAGGGCAAACGCGCCCGTGCTCGAGGAGGGAAAATGGTACCGCCTGGAGTCCGCGGTTGTCGACCAGTACAAGGGGATGCTGAACCTGAAAGTCCACTCAGGGACCACGATCAGGGAGGTTTCCCACGAGGGCACACTCAAGCCGACAATCACCCCCATCAAAGACCTTGCGCCGGGCGTGGCCTGCATCCGGGGCAAGGTTGTCCAGGAATGGGAAGCCACCCACGACCGGATCCTGCAGTCTGGCATGTTCGCAGATGAGACCGGGGCCATTCGGTTCGTGATCTGGAAGGAGGAGGGCAGGGAACGCCTGAACCCGGGGGGTATCTACACCATATATTACGCAACGGTGGATGACTTCAACGGCCGCCTCTCGCTCACCCTGAATACCGCAACCACGGTCCCGGAGGAGGGGGATATCGAGGTCAATACAGGGAACTCGTTGTTCGAGGGAGCGTTCGTGCACCTTTCACCTGGTTCCGGGCTGGTCAGGCGCTGCCCTGTCGAGGGATGCAACCGGGTCCTCTCCCGCCAGAATTACTGCCCGGTGCACGAGATCCAGCCCAATTACCACTACGATCTCCGGATCAAGGGCTGGCTCGACAACGGGGAGGAGACGCGGGAAGTCCTCATACAGAGGGGTGAAACCGAGGGCCTGGTGGGAATGAGCCTCGACCAGGCAAAAGAGCTCGCGGAGAACAATCCCCTCGGGATGGACGAAGTCTTCCTCCGGTTCCGCGAGGCTCTCCTCGGGAGGTATCTTTCCTGCAGGGGACGGGAGATCGACAACCGGCTTCTTGTCTCATCCTGCGAGCTCCTCCACTACACGCCTGATCAACTGGCCGATCTCCTGAACCGGGCGGGTGGTTCGCTGTGACCAACGGGAACGCGAAGGGAATGCCCGGGAGGAGGGACGGCGTCTTCGAACGCGAGCCCGCCCGCCGTGTCTTTGCACAGGAATTAAGAGAGAGCCGGGTGCATTTCAGGGAAGGCCAGGATGAGAAGAGCCCGACGTTCGTGCTCCTCCCCACCGGGGCGCGATGCAACCGGGTCTTCTTTGCGGGCACGCTCACCGAGAAGAAGAAGCAGGGTGAGCAGAACATGTTCTACCGGGCGCGGGTGGTGGACCCCACCGGGACCTTCTTCGTGATGGCGGGCAGCTACCAGCCGGAGGCCATGCAGCAGATCGCAAGGCTCGAGCCTCCATGCTTCGTGGCGGTGGTGGGAAAACCGAACGTGTACCAGACGCCTGACGGGGCCGTGCTGATCTCCATCCGCTGCGAGTCCATCACCCAGGTTGACAAGGATATCCGGGACGAGTGGGTGCTCGACTGCGCCAGGGCGACCCTTGACCGGATCGAGAAGTCTGCCGGGACCCCGGACGGGGACCGGGCGAGAAGGGAGTATACCATTGACCCGGGGCTATTCCGGAAGATGGTGTACGAGGCGCTCGCGCAGTTGAAGATCTGATTTCCCGGGATCCTCCCGGGATCAACAACTTTTATCTCCAGGGCGCGAGGGTAGATCTTACTGGTGACCTTATGAAGGATGAAGAGATCCAGGAAATGGTGAAGAACCTCGACCTCAAGACACTAAAAGAGGCCGCAAAGGCAGCAGGTATCAAGCCGGGCCGCTGCCCCACGAAGACCTCGATTGCAAAGATGCTCCCTGAAGAGACTCTGAAGATGCTGGCCAAAAAGTAACTCCCGCACCTTTTTTTGCTCAAAAAACCGCGTGGACGCTTTTCCTGCAATGACAATTCAGGATTCATGCGGGAAAAAAGAGAGGTCTCTTGCCCGTGAAGAGGAATCGCGTGGCTGTTACTCCGGGATCCCGCGCTTCCCTCCGGAGACGAACGCATCCCAGGCCTCGAGCACCTCGTTTCCCTCCACGAAGACCATGCCGTGCTTTTTTGCGTAGGCCATCGCGTCCTCCTTCGAGAGGGCGTACCCGCTCTCGTCGTCCAGCATCTCGCAGATGGTGACCGCGGGGGTGATACCTGCCATCTCCGCCATCGCGATCGAGAGCTCGGTCTGGCCCCTCCGGACGGAGAGAAGCCCGTCTGCAGCCCTGAGCAGCGCCATGTGGCCCGGGGTCCGGAAGATCTCGTGGAACTGTGCGCCTCCGCCG
>DUGV01000007.1 GCA_013331225.1 Methanolinea sp. | reverse complement strand
GGGTTCCGGCGATGGTGAAGGCATCAATGGTCTTGTCATCGACGTTCTCTCCGGCGGTCTTGAAGTCGAACTTTGCCAGGGCATTCTTGATGTTTGCCACCTTTGCGGCGTCGAGACCATGGCGCTGGAGAAGGTCTGGGGGAGAGCCGGCGGCGATGAAGGCTGCGACGATCTTGGCGGCGTTCCGGGCCTTCTTCTCGTTCGTGTCGATTGACATGGCGGTGTAGGCGCCGACGTCAAAGCCCTTCTTGCCTACCTTGTCGCATGCAGCCTTGATGATCGGGATGGCCACGGCGAAGTCCTTCGGGTTGGATGCGTTGATCAGTGCACCATCCCCGACGGTCCCGGCAAGCTCGAGGACTTTTGGTCCCTGCGCGCCGACGTAGATCGGGATACCCTTCTTGCCAGGGAGGTTCACTCCGGTCAGCTTGGCACCGTCATAGTCAAAGAACTGCATTCCTGACTTCTTAACCTCCTCTCCGGCACAGAGCTTGCGGATCTGGGCGATCGCCTCTCCGAGCCTTGCGACGGGTTTCTCGGGGCTGATGG
This sequence comes from Methanolinea sp., assembly GCA_013331225.1. Taxonomy (GTDB): domain Archaea; phylum Halobacteriota; class Methanomicrobia; order Methanomicrobiales; family Methanospirillaceae; genus Methanolinea_A; species Methanolinea_A sp11423u. The sequence goes on along the minus strand of DUGV01000007.1, from coordinate 2,530 downwards.
CAAGCTTCGGGAGGGTGGACAGGTCACCGGGTCCGATGCCGAGCACTGCACGGCCGTCCGAGATCTCGTTCAGCGTGCACGCAAACGAGGCCATTGCGGCGGGCGTGTCAGTGAATGAGTTCATGATCCCCGGCCCCATCTTCAGGGTGGTGGTGGCGGCAGCGATCATGGCAAGAGTGGGGTAGCAGTGGCGGTTGTTGTAGTGGTTGGTGATCCACGCGTAGTCAATGTCCTTCGACTCTGCGAGCTTGCAGAAATTGACCACCTGCTTGACATTCACATTGCCAGGCACAAATTCTATTCCATAGGTTGTCAAGGTAACTTCACCTCATGGAGTATTATCGAACGAAGATTTAAATACATTATCATTTTTTATTGCAGGAATGTGGGGATAATCCCCGATTCGCCGAAAAATACCGTCAATAAAGGCCCCGATTATGATTTATGGTTTGCATTTAATCCAAGACGCAGAGAGATTTCAGCTCTAGGGAAACGGAATACCCTGCGATGGGTGAGACCCGGCAGGGGGGTTCATGGCGAATGGTCTCCTCCCAGGGGCCGCGTGCACCGGTCCTGTCCCATGCGAAAATATCTTTCGCCCGGCCGAAATGAGCAGAAGTGCTTTATTATTCCAGGGAAAAATTCACATGAAGAGAGTACCTGGGAATATCCATACGGGAATGGGTAGGAAACGTTGTGGGAAAGCCCACATTCCAGGGAGTGCGCATGATATGCCCCGGCACACTCACCCCATCCCCCCTCACCTCAGCAGATTGGACTCAAACCCGAAGATACCATGCGAATACTCACCATTGGCCTGGGTGGTGCCGGATGCCGGATAGTGGACCGCCTCCTTGCCCACGATCAAAAGGCCCCGGTTCGCTGTGTCTTTGGGATCGCCATCGACTGCGATGCCGGGCAGTTGAACTCACTCCAGCATGTGCCGGTGGATCATCGGCTCTTCTTCCAGCCGCTTGACCCTGCCCTGTCCGGAGACCTCGCGGCACACCTGCCTTCAGAGGAGGCACTCTCGCGGCTCCAGGCCCTTGATGACGGCGATATCGATGCCTTGTTCATCTATACAGGCCTTGGCGGCACCATGGCCGGGACAGCCCCCGGACTGGTCTCGTACCTGAAAGAGCGCCTGGCAGAGCCGGTATTCTGCCTCTGCACTCTCCCATGTCTGCAGGAGGGTGATGAACGCTGCTCTGCTGCGGCAGATCACCTGGACACGCTGCACGGCCTGCTTGACGGGATCGTCCTCTTCGACAACGAGTCCTGGCGGGGCCGGGTCTTTCCTGCTCCTGATGAACCGGGTATTTCACGTGCCGGTGACATCGGCGCCCTTGTCAGGCGGCGCACGGAGCCCCCGCCGCCGGTTTCGGAGACCGAACTCTTCTACCGGAATTTCAATGACATCATCAGCCGGCGTTTCACCCTTCTGCTCAGAGCAGGGGAGTACTCCGAGCGGGCTCCGGGAGATCTGCCAGAGGTGGTACTGGATGCGGGCGAGATTTTAAACACTATCCAGGGGATGGGTTTCATCACCATGGGGTATGCAAGAGAAGAGGTGCCTTCCGGGAGCCCAATGGACCTGCTCTCCAGGTTCCGCCCGGGGACACCAGCGGTCCAGGACGGGCACCTGAAAGCTTCCCGTGTCGTGGAGCTGGCGAAAAAAGCGATATTCGAGGAGATCTCTGCGCCCACCGCACTTGAGGAAGCGAAGAAAGCGCTCATCCTCATCGCAGGCCCCTCGCAAGAGATGAGCATGCGAGGGTTCATGACGGTGAGGAGATGGATCGACCGCACCATCAGGGGACTGGAGCTCAGGTCGGGGGATTATCCCGTGAGCGATACCCGTTTCCTCGGGATCTTCATCATCCTGGCCGGCATGGAGAGCCTGCCCGCAGTGGATACGTTGAGGCAGATCAGGGACAGGATGAGGGGTATGCAGGCAGAACCGGAAGAAAGCCCGGGAACCTGACCTGATGAGAGAATGATGAATCACCCGATCGCCAATACCGCGCTTCGGTGCGGCGTGGTTACCTCATTCATGATGTATTTTTGAAAACGGGACGTTCCCTGCCCCTATTTCAGTCCGGATAGGGATCCCTTTCTCCACGGTGTTCGCCACGAAGTTCATGCCAGAGAATGCGACGATGGCAAGGCGGTAGGGATCCGGGACCAGGTTGAATACCGAGGTCCCCATCGCGACAGGGAAGACAAAACCTGCCTTCTTCATCTGCGCCACCACCTCACGGGCCCTTCCCTCGGCGAGTGCCGGGATCTCCCGGACGTTCGCGAGGCCCGTGCCGGTGCCGGTGGAAACGAGCGACGAGAGCGATGTCAGCCCGGCAGAGATGAAGAGCTGGAGCGGGTCGATGGTCGTCCCCCGATACCCGATGAGATCCACGAAACGGGTCGCCTCGCCATGCTGGATGTCCAGTCGCCCGCCATACGCCATCCTCACCGGGATGCCGCGACGCTGGAAGACGCCGTCCATCGTGATGCTGCAGATGCTCATGATCCC
>DUGV01000004.1 GCA_013331225.1 Methanolinea sp. | reverse complement strand
CTTACCGGATCGTCATCAGGAGACCCGCAGAGGATAGACTGAAGGATTATGATAAAGAAATCCAAAGACGATTCGTCCAGAAGATCAGGAAATTGTCTGAAAATCCTGATATTTACGGAAAACCACTGAGGGGCTCCCTCCACGGACTATGGGAACTCTATTTTGAACGAAAATTCCGGATTCTTTACACCATTGATTTTGAAAAAAGTGAGGTAATTATTGAGGCTATCAAGCACAAAGATGAGTTCTAAAGACCTAATTCTCCAGCAAGATCCTCAAAATTCCTCGTCGGGGCATTCTTTCTCTTCCCCTCGTCGAGCTGGATCATAAGGTCGGGGTCCGAAAGAACCTCTATGGTACGCTGCATGGATTCATATTCATCGGTGGAGATGGTAATCCATTCTGACTTGTGAGGTCCATGCACTGCCTGCTCGCTCATACTTGGTAGTAGTAGTATGTTCCAGGTTATAAATACTGATGTGGTTCCCGTCGGTTTTCATCAACAATTCACTATCTTCGGCAGATTAGTAGTGCCTCCCTATACACCTGCTTTTTTGTGAAGAGTGAAGGAGATTGTCACTCATGGCAAGGAGTGAAGGAGGGGTAGTGCTCCCCCTGGAAAAGACGGGAGGCTGGTGGTGTCGTTCACGCCGGCGGCCTTCTGTTCCTGGAGGCACCCTGCACACAGGAGCATGGCGAGCACGATCACGAGAAGGATAAGAGCATTGAACCGAGTCATTACCCAGGAGATAGGTCAAACACGCTCTTGTGTTTTGTGGAAAAAGGTGAAAGAATGTGTCCCCCACCAGCACAGCATGCACCTCAACCCCTAAAGCCCGCCTTCGGGTCTCGGCATCTCCGGAAGCTTCGAGCGGAGGTGCCAGAAGAGAAGTCCGATCGCGATGCTGATCAGCACCGCATACCAGCCGAACTCGCCAAGCATTGCCTCTCCGGCTTCGGTCGTTGCCGTGATCGCCGGGTAGAATGTCTGGATAAAGTAGTTCCAGAAGCCATGGAGAAGGGCGGCCGGCCAGATACTGCCGGACGCAAGCCGGATCCACGCAAAGAGTGTCGAGCCGCCGATCATGGAGAGGAAGAACAGCACAATCGAGGAGAACGATCCGTCGCCATATGCACCCACGACCATGAGCGGCACGTGCCAGAGGAACCAAATGACTGCTGAAATGATTGCAATCCAGGTAAACGTAGTGACCCTGCCAAGTTCGGGGACCAGCAGCCCCCGCCATCCAATCTCCTCGCCCGTTGCCGTAAAGATACTGAAGCCAAGCGAGACAAGGAGGGTCAACAATGCCGGCAACGCGAGCATGGCCGATGCTTTGTCCGGCAGGAACGGAGCAACACCGGAGATCCACGCGGTGCCAAACATCACCAGCCCGACTGCAACCGGGATCACCATCGCGAGGAGCCACCACCGGAATTCGCCGATCTTCCACCTGAATCCCCCAAGGTTTCTCTGCAATGCGAGACGGGTTATGATTGCGGCGAACGCGGGACACCACATGAGAGGGACGGTTGCGTACCGGAGCAGGCCTGAATCGATCGCCCACTGTGGCCGGACCGCGATACAATACCAGAAGATGGACGAGAGTGCGAATACCAGCACGAGGTAGACTGCAATGACACGTTTTGGATCGGCTGGCTCATGCTTCCCTGTAAGTGCTCCCATAGAAGAGTGTGGAGGGCCGGGAGATTTGAGGGTATCGGGAGAAAGCAGTGAAGCTGAATGACACCTGCGTTAACATATACTATCAGCCGGATTCACGCATTCACGATATAAAAAAACGATAGTTCTTTCTATTACAAGACGCATGTGTCCACAGAGCCGTTCAAATCCTTTCTTCCTCTTTCAACAAATGTGGTCCCCACAGTGTCCTCGTTGCGGATCAAGCAATGTTCACTTCGCTGAAGCAGGCATGAAGGTGGGAAGGGTCAATCCCCCTTCCTTCCCCTCATTCCCCGAACAACATCCCGAGATCGACCCTCTGCCAGGCACTGTCCGGGTCCTTGATCCAGACCGTCCGGGATTCCGGCAGGAACACGACCTGATGGATGGTGGAGTAGAGTTCCTCGGGGTGATCCGGGGAGAGGACAGAGTTCACGAACGTGGCCCCGCCGTCCTCCCACCGGACGTCCCGGATCTGCATCATCCTCCTTGCATCAATCGATCCCTTCGCCTCGTCAGCCTCCCGGAGCAGCCCATCATAGCGGGATGCCGAGTGCTCCGCGGGTGGCGGCAGGTTCCAGGCAGGGTCGACAAAGTGGTTGGCGGCCGCAACAACGCCGTCGCCGGTCCGCTGGCGGGTCTGGTTGGGCGTCACCTCGTATACGGAGGCACCACCCGGCCCGGCGACGTTCACGATCCAGCCGATGTTTGTCGCCGACCCCCGGAGACCGACATCCAGTTCCGCAAGATTTGAGTAATCGAGCATGAACCGGAAGAATTCCGCGACCAGGTCAGGCCTAGTATCCTGTGCTTGATCGATGAAGCCCGCAAAATCGTCAGCGATGAAGAGCCCTTTGCTGTTCATGACGGTCTCGGCCCGGACCCCTGCAGGACCGAAGGTCGCAACCCCATTGCTGCCGTCCGAGGGTCGGTACACCACAAGGACGTTCCACTTGTTGAAGGGAAGGGCGACATCGTCCAGGTCCCAGTTGCGGGAGGCGATGACAGAACCGTCCGTCGTGTAGTTGCCCCAGGCAGAGAGGTAGGAGCAGGAGGCATCTGCAGGCGGGACCATGAGATAGATGACAAGCCCGTTATAGAGGGCCAGCACTTCATCCTGGGTCAGACCCGAGGTCTCGGCCATCCCGGAAAAGACCTCCTTCAACCGCTTCGAGTACAGCACTGACGCCTCCCGGCCGTCGGCTCGCAGCTGTTCGTTCGAATATCCGCGTTTCTCGTACGCAGAGGAGATGAACCGGTATTCCTCGTTCAACTCGGCCTTCATGAGGGCGCCGTACTGCCGGCCCATCTGCCGAAAGGTGCCGGAGAGGACGATCACCGGGTAGTCGCCCGCCTGGAGCCGGTGGCCTCCTTCGAACGAGGAAACGTACACAAGGTCCGGGCGGGCCGGAGGGAACAGGGGCGATACCGGCGGCATTGAGAGAGCCGCGGCGCTGCCAGCAAGGACGCAGAGGGTAATGAGCACCGTAATGAGTTTCATGCAAGGGCTGTTACTCTGATATGAATTATACCGTTCGATCTATATTTCCTGTTCACATCTGGTACAAGGCATGAGCATTTCCATTTCATCACCGCAAATTTAACTTGTGGTTATACTATAACCCATAGTTATTAAATAACTTAAAGTAATATATTGAATGTGACATCTTTCCGGGAAGAATCCTCACCGAGGGAATGCATCACACGGACACCCGGCACAACACAGGGAATTCTGGAGAGACGTAAATTGAAAAGTAACATCATGCCCGACGACAGAGCACAAGTCCGTGCCTGCGTCCTCTCCTGATGACGGAGTATCATACCATGAGCATCGAATCAGCCAGACTTGTATATTTCTCGCCGACAGGAACCACCCAGGCGGTGGTCCGTGCAATTGCACGCGGGATCAACCATAGCAACTTCGAAGAGCTTGATATCACCCGGCCGGATGCGAGGGTTCAGCCGTTGCAGACCTCGGACAACGAACTGCTCATTATTGGGGTGCCGGTGTACATGGGAAGAGTGCCGGCTCTCGTTACTGAATGGCTGAGCGTGATAAAGGCCCGGAACACCCCCGCAGTGTGTGTCGTCGTCTATGGTAATCGTGAGTATGAAGATGCCCTGCTCGAACTCTCGGACATCCTCATAAAGGGTGGATGCATCCCGATCGCCGGGTCAGCCTTCATTGGGGAACATTCTTTCTCGACCGATGAAACCCCAACCGCCGTGGGCCGTCCGGATGCGAACGACCAGGACTTTGCAGAAGTGTTCGGGAAGAACATATGGGAGAAACTTCGGTCCATATCCTCGCTCGACCGGATGTCGGAAGTCACAATCCCCGGCTGCCGTCCGTACCGGCAGGAGCCTTGTCATCCCTATCGGAGGGATTCGGTATTCTGGAATGTCGATTTCATCGAGGTCAGTGATGCCTGCATCCAGTGCGGGATATGCGCAGAGGTGTGCCCGGTCGGTGCCATCGATCCGGAGAATTGCAGGGCAATCGACACGGAAAACTGCATTACGTGCTGTGCATGCATCAAACACTGCCCGAAGCATGCAAGGACGATAAAACCAGGGTTCGTCAGGGACGCGTCGGTCCGCCTGCACACCCTGTATGGTACTCGAAAGGAGCCAGAATGCTTCCTGTGAAAAATCCACTCCAGACAGTACCAGGAAGAACTTCCATGGATGCTACACGAAGATCTGATATGGAGCACTATCCACTCTACGCGGTCCACCCTCTCCATTCGGTCTTTCCGGAACCGGAGGACCTGTCGCCTGCACAACGACGCTGGATCCTGGTCCAGAATACCTCCGTCGTATTCCGGGATGAGCCAGCACCCGGCACCGTGGTCATGGGAGATCTGCTCCCCGAAGGACTTGCATCAGGTGCACCGGTGTATCTCGGCACCGATAATGACCTTTGCTATTATGCAGCAGAGGTTGCTTCCGGTGCCACACTCCCGCCCGGCTGGGAGACGTCGCCGGTCAGGGAATTGCACGGTGTGGTTCCGGACCGCGACATGGCATATGCCGCGTATGCCATCCGGATCCTTGACTTCGATCGCTCGAATACATTCTGCGGAAAATGCGGTGCAAATACCCGCCCTTCCACGACAGAGCGGGCACGGATCTGCACATCCTGCAGCCGCATTGTCTACCCCCGGGTATCCCCTGCCATTATCGTGCTCCTGAAAAAGGGCGAAAAGGTCCTGCTCGCCAGATCCCCCCGCTTCACGCCAGGGGTCTATTCGATCCTCGCAGGATTCAACGAACCAGGGGAGAACCTCGAGCAGACTGTCCACCGCGAAGTTGGCGAAGAGGTCGGCATCGCGGTGAAAAACATCCGGTATTTCGGGAGCGAGCCCTGGCCGTTCCCCGACTCTCTCATGATTGGCTTTGTCGCAGACTACGACAGCGGAGAGATCCGGATCGACCCCCGGGAGATCGAAGAGGCCAGCTGGTTTTCCCGCGAGAACCTTCCTCCGTTCCCTTCGAAAACGAGCATCTCTTGGGCACTGATCGAGGCGTGGCGCCGGGGGGAGGTTTGAGCATCTTTCTCATGCTGCCGGTTTCTCCAGGTAGAAAGAGGAGTCTGCAAGAAACGAAGGGTGATTCATTACCAGGGATTGAGAGGGTGTAAGAGCATGGGAATTTCCGAGCGAAGACAGCGGGAGAAGGAACAGCGAAGGACTGAGATCGTCGATGCCGCCGAACAACTCTTCTTCTCTAGGAGGTACGAGGAGGTGTCCATGGACGATATCGCCCGCGAGGTCGAACTGAACAAGGCAACCATCTACCTCTATTTCGAGAGCAAGGAGGCTCTCTTTGCGACTATCGTGCTCCGTGGCGTCCGGATCCTTGAAGAAAAATATAGGGAATGCATGGATACCCAGGTGCCCGGGATTGAAAAAGTTGCTTTGATGGGCCGGGCGTATTCCCGGTTTTCAGAAGAATACCCTGAGTATCTCCGACTCATCCACTTCTACGGGTCCGAACGGTTCTCGAGGGAGAACCCGTATACCGCAGAGATTGGCAAAGGATACGGCACCTGCCGAGGGATTTTGCAGGATGCAATCCGGGAGGGAATCGATGACGGGACGATCCGGAACGATCTCAATCCGTTCCTGGCCTCGATGTACTGCATGATCTCCTTCATGGGGATCCTCTCCCTGGAACCGAAGTGGAAACTCGTGATTGAGGATGAGGGGTTCTCCAGCGAACAGTTCACGCATGAATTCTTCCGGTTTATCACCCCCGCCCTTTCGTCAGGGGGAACACCTCATACCATGGACGAGCGTGAAGGATCCGGGCCACTGTCGGCCACCCCCGAACCGGCCCGGAAGAAGAAAAGAAAAAAATTGGAATGATTTTTCATCAGGGGGCTATCCTGACGCCGTTCCAGAAGAGTGTTGAATTTTCAAGCTCGGTCTGGTCTTCGGCGTGGACCCACCGGCCGGAAAACGAGTTCCCATCCCCTGAGAGTTCGAAGATGATATACCCGGCATCATCGTCGCTCTCGGAATACATCCCGGCAAGGGTCTGTCCCTTAGCGGTTCCGTTCAGGTGCCCGGTGAAGGGGCCTTCANNAGTCATGGTTACGACTGAGACGGTCAGGTTGCCATCGGTGTTGAGCCAGGTGGTGTTCCAGGTCCCGGCCCAAGAGGGGACAGCCGGAGTTGTCACCATGGGGGTTGTCGCAACCGGAGCTCCGGTCGTGGGAACAGGTGTTGTAGTAACCGCAGGAGAGGGACTCGTGCAGCCGGACGCGATCAGCATGACGGAGAGCAGGCCTGCCAGGAGAATCACATAGAATTTTTGCATACGATCATCTCCCAGAATTATTTCCGATTCCTCTTAACCCTGCTGAAGTGCGTGTCAGAACCCGATGGATTTCTCGTTCATGAGAGAACAACCTCACCACACACGGATAAACCCAGGTAGTCTTTACAAGGTTTTCATTAGATTCTAAAGTCCAGGAAAAAATTTTCCTCTCCCTCCTCTACTTCATCACGACCGGGTAGTAGATATCACCCGCAGGCGGAAGGGGGACTGTTGCAAGGGTCGTGGCGAGGTCGTCGAGCGGATTCGCCTTGATCTGTTTTGAAGACATCGTGTAGAGCACATCGCCGATATACAGGGAACGCTTCACTTCGGATGCCGAGCTGCCGTAATAATAGTACCCGGAGTCGCCGCTGCCGTGCTGGACAGTGCCTCGGAGGGCAAACCCGGTCTCGGGAGAGAGGCCGAAGACGTAGGCCCCGTACCATATATAAGGACGGTAGGCAGAGAGGGAGTGCTCTTTTGTGGCGGGTTCATTGGTGACAGCCCGGATGGGTATCACAAGGAGG
>DUGV01000207.1 GCA_013331225.1 Methanolinea sp. | reverse complement strand
GTTCGGCACACGATGTGACCAGCAGGCACATGGCTGAGGAGTCGCTTCGCAGGATGAATGCAAAGCTCACCCTCCTGAATATCATTACGAGGCACGACATCCTCAATACGGTCACTGCCCTTCTCCTGTATATCGAACTCTTGAAGGAAGATCCAAAAGACGATGCGCAGGAGGAGACCCTGTCAAAGGTAGAGCAGCTGACCCAGACCATCAGGAGGCAGATCGAGTTTACAAAGGTATACCAGGATATCGGGATCGAGGTCCCCCAATGGCAGTCACTCGGCGAGATCATCGGCCGGGCATCAGCCTCTGCGACGATGAAGGATGTTGCAGTGAAGAGCGATATCGGGGATATCGAGGTTTATGCAGATCCACTCCTTGAAAACGTCATCCAGAACCTCATTGACAACTCTCTTCGGCACGGGCAGGGTGCAGACTCCATCTGGCTGACGGTACTCCATGATGGACAGGGAATGAAGATCGTATACGAGGACAATGGCCAGGGAATTCCTTCACGCGAGAAAGAAGAGATATTCAAACGTGGATACGGTAAAAATACAGGTTTCGGACTTTTCCTCGCCCGCGAGATCCTGGCCATCACCGGTCTTACAATAAAAGAAACGGGGACATTTGGGAAAGGGGCCAGGTTCGAGATCCGCATTCCGCAAGGGTGTTTCCGACAGGCACAAAAGCAATAGCAAGGGAGATGGGTCCAATCTGTAACGGGTGGTTGTGAGCCCTACCGGACTGACCCGTTTCCTACGATATCAAGGTCGAGGATATATCCTTCCAGTATCTCTTCATCCGTACCCGGGACAACAAAACCCCCTTCGACAACCCTCTTCTCCTCTCCCAAACTGGTGCGTATCCGGTACTTCACCTGGTATTCACCCCCCGAATCGAGAGCAGATCTCCGTGACTGATCGACCCGTTCCCTGTCGTCAGGTATTACGATCATCTCGAATGCCGGGTCACCCTTCACAAGTGTATCACCCGAGTACCCGGTCAGGCGGTCCGCACCGGCGCTCGCAAAGAGAAATGCCCACCTGCCGTTGAGTTTCATGCGAAAGATCATCCCAGGAAACCGTTCCATCACCGAAGAGAATATGCGCATCTTCTCCCGTGCCACCTGGACATCCGCCCGAATTGTGACAATATTCCGGACCTTCTGCATCATCTCCGAGAACTGTGTCCGGGGGTCTGGGCTCTTTTCAAGGTAGAGGTCCGCACCAAAATTCAACGCGTCGATAACCACGTCCTCCCTGCCCTTTCCGGTGAAGATGATGAAGGGCGTGTCGTCACCCAGGGCCTTCACCTGCTTCATGAACTCGATCCCATTCATTCCCGGCATTGCATAATCCGAAATGATGGCATCAAATTTATGGTGAGCAAGGACCTCGAGTGCCTGGTCTCCTGACGTTGCGGTCGTCACCCGGATGCCCCGGCCCTTCTCAAGGAACATGCGAGTCACCTCCAGGAACTGCACTTCGTCATCTACCAGGAGTATTGATATCATGCCACGCCCCCGTCCAGTGCCGTAGGATACATCAGCAGGAAGATGACCCGGGTACTATTTAAATCAGGCGGAAATGGCCATACATCTTCCGCGCAAATATCAATCCGGCGAGCATGAAGAAAGATATATGTGATTTTACAGCGACACTCTGCCATTTCATGGTGCCTTTACCGGTTATCGAGGTGGGAGAGAAAGAATTCCAGCTGAGCTCGTTTTTAAGGGCGTACTGGTTTCTCTTCATCTTCGTCTCGATTTTTACCGCACTCACCGCCTTTCTCACCCAGACGTTCTCAGGTCATGGAAGCAGGGAACCGATATTCGAGCTGCTTGGCATTCCCTTTGACCTTCAGGAGATCAGCATCGCATCCTGCCTGCTGATCACCTACCTCGGTGTGTTCGCACTGCTATGGGCGGCATTCGCCGAGCCCAGGGACAGGCCTATCTTTTACTATTTCATTGGGGTGGAGGCGTTCAAGCGCCTTCTTCTTGTGATCCCACTGGTGGTGCTGATGCTGACGCTGACCACGTGGATCAATCTCGTCCACACGCAGGTAATGGCAGTCATCTTCTCGCTGGTCGGGTTCTGCCTCGGGATTGTGGTATTCTCCTCCATACTGGTCCTTGTCAGCAGGAATACCCGGATCCGGAGGTTTGTCCTCGCGACGATGACCTACGCTCTGGTCGTATTCGTTGTGTCTCTTGCATCCCTCCTTGCGATCAACCTGCGCAGCGTCCCGCTCGTGTATACCCCGGCGATCTTTTTTATCTACGCGATGGGAATCTCGTCGGTCTTTTATATCATCGCCACGCTCATCTTCGAGATAATCCTCCCACTCTTCCAGGGATGGAAATAAATAAGACGTACACCCTTCACCTGCCCTCCCAGCCCATGCGCTTCCATCAGGAACCCTCTGCATGTGTGGCCCCATTTACATACTCCTTGCACTCGTATATGGGGGAGGCGGACCAGAGGTTGGGATCTGCATCCCCGTCCGATCACCAAACCACCTTCGCCCCTTCTCTACAATCCGTTTTATGGTCCCGAAATCAGTTTCACCTCGCCAAATGCACCATTGGTGGCCAAAGTGCCCCTTTCGGTTTAAAAATGGAAGCTTTTGGTGTAATTCCATAATTGACGCGATGGATTGCATACCGGAAATGCAGGGAGAATACATGCTCCACAGAATGAATCCGGTCAAACACTCTTACCCGCACCTGATAGCGTGGAGCCTTTTATATACGAACGCGACGTATTTCTCACAGCGAGAGGTGTGTTCACCAATGCAAATACACAGAATAATTCTCCTGTCAGCGCTTGCGGTCCTTGCATGTGCGTCGGCACCGGTCATGGCAGCCACCTACCAATTCTCCCTGGAAAACAATGGAGATTCCGTGAATGTCATCCCTGGTGATACCATCACCCTCTCCTTAAAAGAGAACCCGAGTACCGGTTTTCGATGGATAATGGAGACGAGTGGCGGATTACAGACCCTGCAGGATACATACTCCCCATCCAGCACGGGATTAATCGGGGCAGCGGGGATGCGGACATGGAAGTTTCTCGTGACCGGGACAGGAACCCATACCATTTCGGCCATCTACAAGCAGTCATGGATGCCGACAACGGGCGATGAACAGAAGTTCACCCTTGACGTGATCAGTGGATATTCGGCGATCCAAAAACCAGTATCCACAAGCAAGTTCAGGTCTTACCAAAAACCGATCCTGTACAAAACCGTGCATTATCCTTGATTTTATCCTCTTTTTCACCAGTTATTTGGATCAGCATACCCTGTCAATAAAAGCAGGACAACTGGTATTGCTATTCCGGATATATCAATTCAGAACGCAGGAGCCGGGTCCTGGCCAGCCCGTTTCTTGCACCATGTGAAAAGAATTTTGGATCCCTTCATCCATTCAACAGCCAGATATTGTAGGTGAGGAATGCCGCAAATGTGACCCAGGCGAGATACGGCACCATCAGGTATGCCGCTTTTTTATTGATGCGGTAAAAGGCAACGGTGGTTGCGACGATGAAGATCCACAAAATGATAATCTCGACAAGGCCAAGGAATGGAGACTGGAGGCCAAAGAAGAGGAAGGACCAGATCGTGTTGAGTATAAGCTGGACCGCGAAAAGGGCAATTGCGACCCGGACCTCCCTCCTCTCCATCCCTTCCATCCAGATAAGGTAAAGCGAGATGCCCATCAGGACAAAGAGGGTGGTCCACACCGGGGCGAAGACAAAACCAGGCGGATTGAACGGGGGTTTCTGGATGGCAGCATACCAGGACCCTTCTCCCGTGACCGTCACGAAAGACCCGATGATTCCCGCCATATTGCATATGATGACCGCGGCGAGAAGTTTCAGCGGCGAACGAATCCAGCCGGTTCCATCTGGTACTCTTCCCTCGTGTTGAGATTCCATGCCAGTTATCTTGTCCTTTGGTATTTAGTTGTCCCCCTCGCAGAAGGATTCGGGCACCACTGAAACGGGTTCCTTCTTCAGGAGGGATTTACTTTCCCCGGGAACGGTTGATCGGGATCCGACCCGGCCAAGGTGGGGAGTGTTTCACCTTGCCTTGGCCTGCACTCTCGGCTCGATGATTGTCCAAATCCAGTCGGCAAGTTCCCTGATGTTCTTGGTCTGGATGAAGACCTCGCCGGGCCCCTGGATTTCGGTGACAAGCCCTTCTCCGCCCAGTATCGTCTCCTTCAGCCCGCCGAACTTCGTCACTTTATACTGGCAGGTGTCGCTGAATGCCACCAGGTGGAAATTGTCCACGACAAGTTTTTCCCCGTCCTTTAATGTATGACGGTCAATTGCCCCGAACGTGTTGATGAAGATGGTCCCCTCGCCCGTCGCCCGGATCATGAAGAGGCCCTGCCCGAAGAGCCCTTTCGTGAACCCTTCCCACTTGACGTCAAGGTTCACGGTCCCCTGGGACGCGATGTATGCCGATTTCTGCAGGATGAATCCTTTCCCCTGGCTGACCGCAATGGTGTCGATGTCACCGAGAGGGGCGGCGCTGAACCCTGCCTCGCCGGTTCCTGTCGTGGCGGTGAACTCGTTGATGAAGAAGCTCTGCCCGCCCACGAGTGCAAGGCCCAGTGAGCCCCAGAAACTCTTCTCCCTTTTCTGGGTCTTCACCTCGATCGTGGGCTGCATGTAGGTCATCGACCCCGACTCTGCTGCGATGCTCTCGCCTGGGGCCAGGGTGACCACAAGAAGCGAATAAGAGGGTTTGTACTTGATCTCGTACTTCATGCTATACAATCTCTGTTTCTCAGAGAAAGGGCTTTCCTCACCTGGACTATTCCGGCAATATACGAATACTGTTATGTATTCAGTATTTCTGGCCGCTGCACCTCTATTGTATTGAGACAGTAAACTCTGATATGCTGCGAAATTCCTGAGAGATGGAGATTGCCGGGCTATCGCAATCGGCGATAATTTTAATGGTTCGTTCATCGCACCGATGAATATTCATTGCTCCGATGAACGAGTGCATGGCAAATTTTTATAAGCGTAATTGAAGCAGTTTTTATTAAAAGGGAGAGATAAATCGGCCCAATGTCAAAAAGTCGCATATTCATTGTTGAAGATGATGACGTCATCGCCAGACTGGTGGAGTGGCGGGTGAAGAAACTCGGGTACGATGTATGCGGGCGGGCAGCAGAAGGAAAGGAAGCAATATCTCTCATCCAGAGCATGTCTCCGGACCTCGTACTCCTTGATATCGGGCTTCCCGGGAATTGTGACGGCATCTCGGTTGCCCATGAAATCCGCAGAACCCATGATTTACCGATTGTATTTGTGACCGGATATTCACAAGGAGAGATCATCGACAGGGCAAAGAAGGCAAATCCTAACGGGTTCATCCTGAAGCCCTTCAGTGATGATGACCTTCGGGTCGGAATTGAACTGGCCCTGCGATAGGAACCCATATTGTGAGCTGTTGTTTCTCCAGGTTTTTTGATATCAGTGCATCCTCTCTATCGATATATGAAAAGATGCGGGTGAGGGTGACCGGATCACGATCGGTGTCCCAAAGGAGACGAACCAGTCTGCCGGTCCAGAAGAGCAAGGGATCTTGGCGAGCCCGAATAACCTGGAAGAACCTCCCGGCCTCGGCAGGGCCTGACGTGCATGCAACCCCTGAGTTCCCTGCTGTCTTTGTGAAAGGGAAGAGTGAGTGCCCAGTGTTCCCCCGAAATCGACGTCCGTGCGAACGACTCATGTCGTATCTTTCTCTTCATCCGTTTCCCTGGCCGTGACCCCGGTCCCGGGGTGCGCGGCCGAGAACAGGGAACGGACCCTGCCCCCAAGTTCAGGGCTGGTAAGAATGAGGAGGGTGTCCCCCGCCTCTATGATGGTGCTCCCGCAGGGCACAAACCGCCTTCCGCTTTTCTCCATCATGATGATGAGGGTCTCAGGGGGCAGCCCGATCTCGACGATCTGCTTTCCTGCAACCACTGCACCCGGTGACACCACGATCTCGACGAGGTCGTTCCCGGAATCGCACCCTGCCCCAAGGCTCATTGCGAGTTTCGGGGAATCCTGCAGGGGGGAGGATACCCCCAGCCGGCGTGCGATGAACGGGATAGACTTTCCGTGAAGTAGCGCCGACGTGATCACGATGAAGAAGACCAGGTTGAATATCGTCCCGGCCTGGGGAATCCCCGCGAGGAGGGGGAACGTGGCAAGGACAATGGGGGCGGCCCCCCGGAGACCCACCCAGGAGACCATCACCTTGTCGCGGAGGGCTATTTTCCACGGGCTGAGCACGAGGAAGACAGAGAGAGGCCTCGCAATGAATATGAGGAAGAACGAGAAGAGGATCCCGGCCCCTGCAACTGCAATGAGGTGCGAGGGGAATACGAGCAGACCGAGGGTGAGGAACATCGCGATCTGCATCAGCCAGGCGATACCCTCGTGGAACCGCATCAGACTGTTCTTGTGGATGAACGAGCTGTTCCCAAGCACGAGCCCTGCGATGTAGACCGCGAGGAACCCGCTTCCCCCAAGCGACGCCGTCAGGCCGAATGTCATCATGACGAGCGAAAGGGTGAGCACGGGGTATAATCCCTCGAACTCGAGCTTGAGCCGGTTGATCAGGTAGACCACGACCCTCCCCATCCCGTACCCGATGAGCCCGCCGACTGCCATCTGCTGGATGAAGAGCGGGACCATGGCGAGTACCGGCATCCCTGGGTTCAGGATGAGCGTGATGGCCCCGATGGTGAGAAAGACCGCCATCGGGTCATTGCTCGCGGACTCGAGTTCGAGGAGCGGCCGAAGGATTCCCTTCAGCCCTGCCCTCTTTGTCCTGAGTATCGAGAAGACCGCGGCAGCATCGGTGGAGGAGACGACCGCCCCCAGGAGGAACCCTTCGAGCAGGGTGACTTTGAACACCACCACCGCGATGGCGGCCATGAGAAGCGCGGTGAGGAGGACGCCCGCGGTCGAGAGCACGACTGCCTGGGGGAGCACAGGCCTGGCTTCCGACCAGCGGGTATCGAGGCCTCCCGAAAAGAGGATATACGCGAGTGCTATCACCCCGATTGCCTGGGCGATCCAGGGGTTGTCAAAATAGATCCCTCCCGGCCCCTCCGATCCCGCGAGCATCCCCACGACGAGGAAGATCAGGAGGGCAGGCACACCGAGCCTTCCAGATACCTTGTTGGCGAGGATGCTGACAAGGATCAGCACAGCGATGACGAGGAGTATGTATTCAACGGACGGCTCCATCTCTCCTTCTCCGGAAATAAGGCGTAGGTTCACGCATCCATGGGATATTTTGGCCTGCGTGTCATGTCCCCATGCCTGGATGATGCATCATTCAGCGGAAGAATACAAAAAAGGTGATCACCCTTGACCCTTTTCAGCCTACCCTCCGGCGGGAATGAAATTTCTCAGGAATACTGACTTTTCCGTATGAGAATACCACTGGTATCGCAGAATGTCAATCCCAGTGTGCAGGAATTATGCTGCCCGGACTATCGCGGGAAAACAAAAAACCTGGAGATACACAAGAAAAATGTGTATGGCTGCTTTTATTCCAGGGATTCAACAGGACCATCCGCAGAGAAGAATCCATAATCTTTTCTCCCCTGAAAAAACCCACTACCGCAGATCTCCTGCTATCTTTTCCAGGGACTCTGCCACCCTCTTCCTGAACACTTCACGATCGACGGCATACGCGGTATGGTTGTCGAGGAGCATGATCCGGTCTGCCTGGGCTACCAGCACGTCCATCGCACATGCGGCAAATATCAGGGCGGTCTCTCCCATCTTTCCACGGTCGTGGCCTAAGATCTCGGAAAGGGGCGTGATCTCATGAGTCTGAAGGCAGCTTCGGACCAGCAGGTTCGGTGCGGCCCGGTCCTCGTCGATAACAAGAAGCGGGCAATCCCTCCCAATGGCCCTCTGCACCTGGTACGCCATGTTCATCGACCCGCTGCCCATTCCCGACGCGGCATGTGCCGTCCCGCTGATGCCTGGAGGAAGTGCGGAAAAGAACATGCTCACGTCAGCCCCGGTCAGCATGCAGTTCATTGCTTCGGCGGTGCAGAGTCCAGGGACTGTGACCGCAAGTTCCCTGCCGTCACCTGTCGCATGGTCGTCCATTCCGGCATGGATACCCTCAAGAAACGTCGTCTTGCCCTGTGCGTTTGACCCGGCAACAGCAAACACCTCACGTCTGCGGATCCCCAGACCTGTGATTGTCCGGTTGCTAGCGGGGAGTTCCAGTTCGCACGGGTCCAGTTCCAGGGGACAGGCAAACGGTATGTGAACTCCGGTCTTTGGCCCGGCCGTCCGGAAGTAGCACCGATACCGCGTGTAGTGGCGTGCAAGCCGTGCTCCATCACCAATGAAAGAGACAAGTCCCAAAGATGGGAGCATCTCTCTGAGCAGCTGCTGGTCGAGTGTCGAGATCCAGGCGGTTTCCAGTTCGCGAACCGGGACAAAACACGCAATTGCCGTGACCGCGTCGCAGAGGCGTGCGACCGTTTCTATGACCGATGCGACATCAGCCTGGGTGAACTGTTGCGGACAGGGGACTGCCCCGTTCAGGAGGAGGTGAACCCCGCTCGCATCTGCAAAGTTCCGGTCCCCTGCATGCCAGAGATCTGATGCCAGTGCAGCTGAAGATCCAACAACCGTGTAGGGCTCGGTGATTGAGGCAAACTGGTGGGGAAACCGGGTGCCCCGTCCCACAAGCGGCCCCAGTGCCGGATCCGACTGTGCCCTCTGCTTGATTTGCTCGATGATGCAGGCAACCGCACCGGGTGACCCCCGGAGGTCGAGCGGAACCTCTGAAAGGAGAGGACGGAGCACATGCAATGGCATGGCAAAGATGAGGGCATTACCATCAAATGACCGGACGACGTACGCCGTGACATTGATGACTGCGTGCGAGTGGTCAATCTTCCACCGGTCGTCCCCGGAAAGTGCGAGAATTCCTTCGAGACAGGCATCCGGTCCTTGCCCTGTCATACAGAGTGGGTTTACCTTCAGACAGGAAAAAACGAGGGGTGGACGCCAGACTTCACACTCTCACATTCCTGCACACGTTACCACCTTTGCGATGACAGGATAAGGGATATCTACTCCGTTCGTACGGTCGTGAAGAATGGACGTGAACGGTTTTCACTCTCCAGGGAAGTATCCTGAACAGCGCAATGCGTTAAAGCGTTACCTTTGATTTTTTTTAAAAAAAACAGACAGGAGAATCGAACTTGATGCCCAGAGCCTTTGGGGGAGGAAAGGGGGCATGGAGTTCAATTCCGTTTTCTTTTTCCCACCGCCCACATTCTCGCCCCTGCGACCGCCCCTTTCCCCAACCCCGCCCTTCCTCCTTCGGCACGGGCTCCTTCGCCCGTGCGGTTCCTCCCTCCGGTCAGAACCTCGTCGCATGAGGGAGGGGACCAAAGATATACACAACAACGGGGCACCTTGCTCCTTTCGCTCCTTCTTTGTCCGCTACTCCCTTTGGTCCGGTGCTCCTCCACTCCGCTGCACTCGCACCATGCCCCTGCTTCTCTTCTTTGTCCTGGTCCTCTGACGCCCCCGGCTTCGTCGTGAACTCCTCGCCGGAGGCTGCACTCTT